>NZ_JBBMEK010000026.1:0-22671 GCF_040096555.1 Coprococcus intestinihominis
GATCTTGCTTGTAACGATCTGATGTCCGATATGCTCGGAGGTGATAACTAACAGAACAGGAAGTACAATAGCAATGGCCTGCATATTGAACTTCGGTGTCTGGAAGTTCGGAAGGGCAAACAACGGCGCCGCTGCCACTTTTGAGAAGTCAACAATACCGCATGCCAGAGAAGCCACATAACCGGCAATAATAGCGATCAGAATCGGAATAACGGACAAAAATCCACGGAATACGACAGAACCGATAACGGCTGTCAAAAGTGTCACCAGAAAAACAATGATATTGGCCGGAAGAAGCACTTCATCCTTCAGGCCTGCATTAGAAGCTGCCGTACCTGCCAGCTCCAGACCAATAAGGGCAACAACAGGGCCCATTGCTGCCGGAGGCAGGACCACATTGATCCACTCAGAACCAAACTTGTAAATAATCAATGCCAGAATACAGCCGCAGAAGCCGACGGCCACGAAACAACCCAGGGCATAATCATAGCCCCATTTGCTGATAACGATACCTGCCGGTGCCAGAAATGCAAAACTGGATCCCAGATAAGCCGGCGCACGTCCCTTTGTGATTAAAATAAACAGCAGCGTACCAAGACCATTCATAAACAACACGATTGCCGGATTAATACCAAACACGAACGGAACAAGCACAGATGCACCGAACATGGCGAACATATGCTGAATACTGAGCGGAATCAGCAGCTTTACAGGGACTTTCTCATCAACCTGTATAATTCTTTTGTTTTCCATAAAAGTTCTCCTCTTCTCTATAGCGTCTTAAGATTCTTCACTATTATATACGAAAGACGTCAAATAGAAAAGCCCTAATTTATATTACCAACAAATTTAAGCACTTCTGCCCGTCCAAAATAAAACCAGACAGAAAATATCAAATTCTTCTGAAAAGAGCCCACGCCCCTTCTAACTCTGTTGGTAAACATTTAGCTGATTCTCACAGTTTTGCCAATAGAATTAGAAGGGGCGTGGGCTCTTTCAAAGCACTTGATATTTTCGTCACTCTTCGTGCCAATGCAGTCTGTGCAGATGCCCCTGCAGTTCCATCTGCGCAAACTGATGCTGTCTGAGGGCCTCATACAGCACAATGGCCACTGAATTGCTCAAGTTCAATGAACGTATGTTGTATTCCATCGGGATACGCATACAATAATCTTCGTATTTCACAAGAATTTCTTCCGGGATACCGGCACTTTCCTTGCCAAACATCAGATAACTGTCCGGCTCATAGGCCACTTCCGTGTAAATATGTCTGGCCTTTGTTGTTGCCATATAAAGCTTGCCGATACAATCCGGATTCTTCTCAAGAAAATCTTCAAAATTCTCATACACTTCATAGTTCAGATGCGGCCAATAGTCCAGTCCCGCACGCTTAACCATCTTGTCCGTAATTTCAAAGCCCAGAGGCTTAATCAGATGCAGTTTGGTACCGGTGGCCACACAGGTTCGTCCGATGTTGCCTGTGTTGGCAGGCATCTCCGGTTCCAGCAAAACAATATTCATACTCATAGATTTTTCTCTTTTCTCACCCAGCTGACAAAACGTGCCATACGGTCTGTCGCTTCTTTTAATTCTTCAAGAGAATAGGCATAGGAAATTCTCAGGAAACCTTCGCCGCTGTCTCCGAATGCTGTACCCGGAACAACTGCTACTTTTTCCTTCTTCAATAATTCTTCCGCAAATTCATCTGAAGTCATGCCCAGGCTCTTGATGCTTGGGAAAATATAAAAAGCGCCGAATGGTTCAAAGCAGTCCAGTCCCATCTCCCTGAATGTATGTACAAGGAAACGTCGGCGCTGATTGTAGGATTCACGCATCATGGCTACATCATCATCACCATTGCGAAGAGCCTCCACAGCCGCATACTGGCTGGTTGTCGGTGCACACATAATGGCGAACTGATGAATTTTCAGCATCTGATGCAGAATCACATCCGGTGCGCAGGCATAACCGAGACGCCATCCTGTCATGGCATAAGCCTTTGAAAAACCGTTGATAAGAACCGTTCTCTCCTTCATGCCAGGCAGGGATGCAATGGATGTATGCGGATATTCATAAGTCAGTTCACTGTAAATTTCATCACTGATAACGAAAATATCATGCTTCACGCACAGTTCGGCAATGGGCTTTAGGTCTTCCTCCGTCATAATGGAGCCTGTCGGATTGTTCGGGAAAGGCAGCACCAGAATCTTTGTCTTTGGTGTGATCGCAGCTTCCAATTCTGCTGCTGTCAGTTTAAATTCATTTTTTTCCTGAAGATTAATAATCACAGGCACACCATCCGCCAGCACAACGCACGGCTGATAAGAAACATAACTTGGCTGCGGAATAATGACCTCTTCACCAGGATTGAGCATGGCGCGCATGGCAATATCAATGGCTTCAGAACCGCCCACTGTCACCATAATTTCGTTCACAGGGTCATATTCAACATGGCATTTGCGTTCCAGATAAGCACTGATTTCTTCCTTCAGTTCCTTCAATCCGGCATTGGATGTATAAAATGTACGGCCTTTTTCCAGAGAATAGATACCTTCCTCACGGATATGCCACGGTGTATCAAAATCCGGTTCACCCACACCAAGAGAAATGACATTCGGGTCATTCATTTCTACGACAAGATCAAAAAACTTACGGATGCCGGAAGGTTTAATGTCTATGACTTTATCGGATAATGGGTTTCTCATGGTGTGATCAGCTGCCTTTCTTTCTTATTTGTCTCAGAAACCATGATTGTACCGTGGTCTTTGTATTTCTTCAGTACAAAATGGGTTGCTGTGCTTGTCACGGATTCCAGTGTGGAAAGTTTTTCGGAAACAAATGCAGACACCTGTTTCAAAGTCTTGCCTTCCAGCATCACACAGAAATCATAAGCACCGGACATCAGATAGACAGTGTCCACTTCAGGGAAGTTGTAAATACGCTCAGCAATATGGTCAAAACCATGACCTCTCTGAGGTGTCACGCGCACTTCGATCAATGCTACAACTTTTTCACGATTTGTCTTATCCCAGTTAATGATTGTATGATAACCGCAAATCGTCTTGTCTGATTCCATCTCATAAATGGCTTTTGCAACTTCTTCTTCAGGTTCACCCAGTACAATTGCAAGATCCTTGATGCTGATCTTGCTGTTTTTTTCTATGACAGATAAAATCTTCTCTTTCATTTCATTCATTTTCTCATACCCCTTTTCTATGATTGCTATAGATGATCAAATCCAGCTGTCTGCTTTCTATGATTCAGATTTTGCCTGATTCAGACTCTCATATCGAAATGGCTCCAGAAAGCGCACTTCTTCATCGTTTAAAACCACCCGGTCATTATCATCAGTCAGATGTCCAATGATAACAGCCGGGATGCCCGCGGCAGCCAGCTCCGCCAATACTTTCTGACCATGCGTGGCCGTCAGAAGCACTGCGCCTGCTGACATCAGCTGATATGGGCTGATATTAAAATAATCACAAATCTCCACTGTCTCCTGCCTGAGCGGTACTTCCTTCAGCTGAATACGAGCTCCGAGCCCTGCATTCTCCGCCAGTTCCCATACAGCTGTATAAACACCGCCTTCGCCGCAGGCATACATACTTCTCACTCCGGCTGCCGCTGCCGCTTTAACAGCTGATACAGCCGAAATTGTATCTCCTGTATAATCCGCTTCCATCACAGGACTCAAAAATACAGGATTAAAATGCCGCTCCAGCTCTGCCTGACCGACAAAAGCCAGCTTTGCCGCACCATAATCGCCTGCATAACCAGCCATGATAATATCCTGGTCCGCCTCGGCCTTTTCCGGTTCAAAAAGGCCTCCGGCTTCCCCAATAGCTGTTGCTGTAATGACAGTTTCCGTCAAACCCGGAACCGCAGCTACATCCGCCTGCACGGATGTTATATGAAGCTTCCCGCAGCTCTCAGAAACCGATCCCATCAGTGCTTTGATGGATTTCTCCGGTAATTCCGCGGATACGATCAACTGTATATTCACAGCCAGCGCATAGGCGCCTGCTGCTGCCAGACGATTGACTGCCAGATGCACCGCACCTGCTGCTGCCAGCTGATTGCCTGTCAATGTCGCAAAAGCCATCAGCATCGCTTTATCACTGTCCGCCGCAAAATATAATATATCCCTTCCGCCGATGCGATTGTCCCCCGCACCCGGCACATTTTTCTCTATTACTTTCTTTACAGAACGTTTGTAAATTGTGTCTGTCACCTTGCCGTAATCCAGCATATCCCAACTCCTGATATTCATTCTCTATTGACCATCGAATGCTCCGCAGTTCAAACCGACGCTGCGCATACATCACTCATTCTTCTTGTCGCCGCTTGTATTATCTGCCTCTTCCTTCTGATCACTATTGTCATCACTGCTTTCCTTCTTCGTACCGACAGTGATATACCTCGGAGACGCACTGTAATAACTTGTGTTGATCCAGACGGTATCCTGAAGGCTTCCGTCCACGTAAATCTTCTTATAAAACGATGCCACATAGCCGTCATGGGCGCTCTGTGTCACTTCCTGCCATCCCTCCGGCTGTGTATCATCCTTGGTAATAACATCATCCCCGGGCTTAATGGTCTTATCTGTCACACTGGTAAACTCAATGCTTCGATTGGAAGCTCTTGTCTCATGCCCGTAAATGTTCACATAGATTTGTCCGCCGTACGTATAGGCTTCAATATAAACCGGTGCATCCAGATTATTTCTGAATCTGAAATCCACACCGCCCTCCGCAACCGTGGCATCTGCGCCAAGGGGCACATATCCAACAGTCAGACCATGATTGGAACGCTCAACCACTTCCAGTTCCGCTCTCAAAACGGCATTATACATCGTGGATGAAACCTGGCAGATACCGCCGCCGGTACTTGGTACTACCCGACCGCCTGAATAGCCGGTGGCCTGGTAATAGCCATTCGCCGCCGTAAAAGGTGTTACATGATTCAAAAAAGAAAATGTATCCCCAGGATAGACGACCGTCTCATCGACCAGCGATGCACCGTTGGCAATATTGGCAATACGATTGCTGCTGGATGACGAATAATCTGTTGAATAACCGCCGAGAAGATCTGTCACCTGTTTCAGCTCATCACTTGTATGAGCCGCTTTCGTCTCTTCAACCACAGCATCCAGTTTCTGACTGGATCCGTCCCAGCCATCGCCTAACGCCTTTTCAACTTCAGCTGTTGTGGCATCTGTATCCACTTTCACCCCTGTTACATCATCTGTAATGATAAACTCACCGGAATGGCGCACCAGTGACGCATTCTCAGCCTCTTTATTATACGACTCTGTCTTCTCACTGATAACTTTCTTCAGTTTGTTATGATCATATTCAAACTTCAATGTAAATTCAGCTTTATTATTCTTCACATCTGACAGCTCTTTGTAGCGCCTGATCAAATTGCCCTTTGTGCCGATCTGACATATATCCTGCACAACTGTACTGTCCGCCGCATGCATATCAAAATCCTTGTAGGCAAAAGTGACATCTTCCCCTAAAACAGTTAATGTCACGGAACCGCCGCAAACTTCATCCATATACTGCTGCAGCTTATCTTCTGCCGCCTTCACCGTCAGGCCGCCAAGTTCCATACCATTGACAGTGACCCCATCCGGCACTTCATGATTTTCATCAACCGTCTCAGCATAAACCATTCTGCCGGCTGACACTGTGAACGTCATTGCCATTAACAGTCCCAGTATTCCTTTCCAAGCTTTTTTCATCATATGTCCCCCACAGGCTCTCTCTATCCTGTCAGTCTTCGGTTTCAATACATCTCATGTTATTCAACGCCCTGTCTGAATAACTGCACATTCTAAACGAACTGGATAACCATGCTCAGAACCATGGAAATTACAATCAATGCAACAATAATCGTTGAAATAATCTTTGTTGTCTTTTTATTCATTTCTATCACTCCTATTAAAACGCTTCATGCGTCCATACTGAAGAATCGTTTTATCAATCCAACGGGACGCTTCACTCATTGTCATCTGCTCCATTGCATCGTTAAACTCTATTTTATGATATTTACATAAATCCTTCAAGTAGGCTTTTTGTTTTTTTGTCATGGGCTGCTGCTTTTTTGCCTTAAAGCCCATCTTCTCCGGTACAAAAAGCTTCGGCTCCGATGTTTCAAAATAATGGGCCAGCGTCTGATACAATTTAGCCGTCGCCAATGCATCATGGTAAGCACGATGTGCGGAACTGTTGATAATACCGTAATGTTCACACAATGCGCCCAGACTTCTCGACGGCAGATCCTTATGTACAGTTTTAGCAATCTTTAAAGTATCAATACCCTCATGCTCAAAAGGCAGATGGTACTTTTCGGCAGCCATTTTGGTAAAACGATAATCAAACCCCAGATTATGACCGACAACCACATAATCTTCGCAAAAATCGACAAAATCTCCCACAACCACCTGCAGATTTCTCGCCCCGGCCAGCATATCATCCGTAATGCCGGTCAATTCGGAAATCTGCTGCGTCAGCTTCTGATGAGGATTAATAAACTCTGAAAAACGGTCTGCCACTTTCCCCTGAATGACCTTCAGGGCGCCGATTTCTATGATCGTGTCTTTATCCGGAGACAGTCCTGTCGTCTCCAGGTCAAATACCACATAATCTTTAACCATTTGCTGTTTCCTCCATTTCAGCATTGCATTCCGACACAGAAATTGCCGTCATCTTTGCTGCATACGTTAATGGATTTCTCTCTTTATAATCAAACAGCAGTACTTCCGGTTTTCCTGTCCATTGCCCGGATGCCGCCGTTGCCCGGATATCCATGGCAAATCCTTCCATATGGGTCATTCTCTTCATCTGGCGGGCCGTGCATCCCTCATAGGATGGCAGATACCTTTCTGTCATTTCCCGATTCCTGTAAAAATCTTCACACAGCGGACGATAAAGAATCTCATGTGCCCATTCCGGCCGCGACTTAAGATTCTCTCTGGCATAGAGATCGTAAAGCATGGTGGCTTTTAGAATTTCTATGGCATCACCGTGTACCTCTTGAATATCCTTCTTTTTATCAGCTGCAGCCATATCATTGACCACTCTCCCCAGATGCCGTTCCTCTGCAAACTGCAGCAAAATATCATATCGCTGCATTCTGCCATGCTGTACTTTGTCAAATCCGCACTGCTCGTAAAACGCTGCCAGATCTTCAAAAAAATCAAAAGGTGCCTTATAAAAATGCATAAGATATGTCACAGACTGCTCAAACTGATGGCTGTTGTAATAAATCTCCACCATTTCTTCCACACCTTTTAACTTCAGAATATCATCATAACTCATCCAGTCTGTTTTCAGTACCTCATACGGTGCCTTTTTTCGATAAACAATGCCATATGTTTCAGCCATATCATACATCCTGGAACCTTTTAATACCTTTAAAAAGCCCAACTGCAGCTGTTCCGGCTCCATCTGATACACATCATTAAAAGACTGTCTGAATCTGTCATAATCTTCATATGGCAGTCCGGCGATCAGATCCAGGTGCTTATGAATATTATGCCCGACATTCACGGTATGCACAGCCTTTGCCAGGCGATCCAGCCGCATGGTCCTGGAAACCTCCTGAATCGTCGCGTCATTGGTGGACTGGACACCGATTTCCAGCTGAACCAATCCCGGACGCATATCTGACAGAATCGCCAGCTCCTCATCATCCAGAAGATCCGCACCGATTTCAAAGTGGAAATTCGTTATACCGTTGTCATGGGCTTTGATATAACGCCAGATAGCCATAGCGTGTTTCTTATTGCAGTTAAAAGTTCTGTCCACAAATTTGACCTGCGGCACCTCATGATCAATGAAAAACTGCAGTTCCTTTTCCACAAGGGCCATATCTCTTAAACGCACCTTCCTGTCCACGGAAGACAGACAATAAATGCATGAAAATGGGCATCCTCTGCTTGTTTCATAATAAATAATCTTATTCTTGAAATCATTCATATCTTCATAGACAAAAGGTACCTTGTTCAGATCCATGACTTCACGCCAGCCGTTATCCACCAATTGTCCGTTTTCACGGTAAACAATCCCCCGAATGTCCTCAAGCTTTCCACTACCGTCAATATAGTACTGCATCAATTCATGAAATGTCTCTTCTCCTTCACCACGAATAACGCCGGTCACTCCCGGATTTCGCTCCAGACATTCCGCAGCATCATAAGATACCTCCGGACCACCGAACCAGATCGGCATATCCGGCCTTATCTGATGCAAAAGTTCCGTCAGTTCCTCCACCATTCCCATATTCCATATATAACAGGAAAAAGCGACCATATCCGCTTTCTCCTTGTAAAGATCTGCCAGTATATCTTCTGTATACTGATTGATCGTATATTCTTTGATCTGAATCTGTTCTTTATATTCATCCGAAAAAGCCCGCAGACTGCACACTGCCAGGTTGGCATGAATATACTTGGCATTGATCGCTGCCAACACAATCTTCATTCTCTATCCCTCAGTTCATTTCTACATTTCTATTCTATGATTTATACATTTTCAGTCATTATGTCTTTTCTGTTTATCTCTTCTTTATCCATCACTCGCTTATCGGTCAGTCCCAAATTCAGTAAGCACTTTGCGAATATCACTCATCTATTATAGGTCATCTCTCATAGAATACGCAATACTTTCTTTGCCATTGATGAATGCCTGAAAATCAATTATATTAAAATACAGTTAAATATTCCTTATACTTTCGATGATACCATCAAGGTGAACCTGTATGAACAGCTTTACATCAATTTTGCTGAAATAAAACAGGCCCTTTAAATTTTCAGTCCAATAGATAAACGGGGAACAAATGATACTTTTCATTTGCTCCCCGTTTCATATGTTTAAATCCTATTCTGTATTTTATAAGTTCGGACGAATCTGTTTTGGCTTATAACCGGCTTCTTCCAATGCCTGTATAATCTCTTTCTTATGCTCTGTACCAAAGGCTTCCAGTGTGATCTTCAGTTCCACTGCTGCACTTCTGTTAGTGCTAAAGAACTGATTATGATCCAGCTTGATCACATTACCGCGCTTGTCAGCGATAACCTGTGATACGCGGACCAGTTCACCCGGCTTATCCGGCAGAAGAACAGAGATGGTAAAGATTCTGTCCCTTGCAATAAGACCATTCTGGACAACAGATGACATGGTGATAACATCCATGTTGCCGCCGCTCAAAATAGAAACGACTTTCTTGCCCTTCACATCTAAATGCTTCAGCGCTGCAACAGTCAAAAGGCCTGAGTTCTCAACAATCATCTTATGATTCTCAACCATATCGAGGAAGGCAACAACCAGTTCTTCATCATCCACTGTGATAATGCCATCCAGGTTCTTCTGGATATATGGGAAAATCTTGGTACCCGGTGTCTGAACCGCTGTACCATCTGCGATAGTATTGACCGGTGAAACCGTTGTCACTTTGCCATTCTCAAGGGATGCTTTCATACAAGCTGCACCGGATGGCTCAACACCGATGACTTTGATATTGTTCTTCAGCATCTTGGCCAGTGTGGATACGCCTGTTGCCAGACCACCGCCGCCAATTGGAACAAGAATATAATCTACCAGTGGCAAATCCTGAATCACTTCCATAGCGATTGTTCCCTGTCCTGTTGCTACGCGCAGATCATCAAATGGATGAATAAATGTATAACCATGCTCTGCTGCCAGTTCATAAGCTTTCTCACATGCCTGATCATAAACATCACCGTAAAGAACCACTTCTGCACCATAAGCCTTTGTACGCTCTACCTTGATCAGCGGTGTGGTCGTCGGCATGACGATAACAGCCTTTACACCATAACACTGCGCCGCATAGGCAACCCCCTGTGCATGATTGCCGGCAGATGCCGTAATCAGACCTCTCTGTCTCTCTTCCTCTGTAAGCGTACCGATTGTGTAATAAGCGCCTCTCAGCTTGTAGGCACCTGTCAGCTGCATATTCTCTGGTTTAAAATATATCTTATTGCCTGTGTGATCACTGAAATATTTGCTGTAAATCAGACCTGTTTCCTGTGTCACTTTCTTCACTGCCTCACAAGCTGCCTCAAAAGCAGGTAAAGTCAGCATATTCTTCTCAGCCTCTGTAATCTCACGAGACTTGATCTTATTGATCTTCTCTTCTAATGTCAATTCAGCACCAGTTGCCAAATCCTGTTTCTTTGTATTCTCTGCCATAATGCTTCTCCTAGTTAGATTATGCAAGTCAAAAACTCAGTGGACTTATCATTCCTTATCATTCCACTGGGATATAAAATATTGTACGGTTTATAATTATACAAAATATTCCAAAAGAAATCAACAAAAACATCCTGACATTCAAGCTCAAAGCCTGTCCTGCCAGGATATTTCTCTCATACAACTATTGATTTAATTAATCCAGTTCAGCATAAAAGTCAACAACTGCGCTGTATTTTTCAGGATCCTCGATGACGTTCAGAATGACTTCATCTTCTTCACAGGATTCATCCATGATTGCATTCATAAACAGCATGCCATCCGGATCTGTGTTGATATTGTCTCCTTCGATTTCACCGAGTAAAACGAATTTTTCAGTCTCCATCTCGAATTCATCCAAGATGGCAAATTCTACTTTGCTGCCATCTTCCATCTCAAGTGTCACTGTATCAAATTCGTCCATTTCTTCGTTTTCTTCGATTCCCATTTGTCTCTCCTTTATTTAAGACTTTCCCGCCGACTTCATTAATATCAAAGATGGCAGGCTGCCTTTTGTTCGATTTTCAATAAAGCGTCTATTATAATGCTGCTTCCAGCGTCTTTCTGATGGCTTTAATGAATTCTTCACTGTTGGCAACTGTCACATCTTTCATGGTTGTGATCAGTGCCAGGTCTTTGGTCATTGTACCATTCTCAATCGTATCGATGGTTGCTTTCTCCAACTTGTCGGCAAAAGCCATCAGTTCAGGAATATTATCCAGTTCACCACGTTTTCTCAGAGCGCCGGTCCATGCAAAAATGGTTGCTACAGAGTTTGTAGATGTTTCTTCGCCCTTCAGGTATTTATAATAATGTCTCTGAACAGTACCATGAGCAGCTTCATACTCATAAGTGCCATCCGGTGCAACCAGAACAGATGTCATCATCGCCAGAGAACCAAAAGCTGTAGCTACCATATCGCTCATAACATCGCCATCATAGTTCTTGCAAGCCCAGATATAACCGCCCTCTGAACGAATGACACGGGCAACTGCATCATCGATCAGTGTATAGAAGTATTCAATGCCTGCTGCATCAAATTTCTCTTTGTATTCTGCATCAAAGATTTCCTGGAAAATGTCTTTGAATGTATGGTCATATTTCTTGGAAATGGTATCTTTTGTTGCAAACCAGAGATCCTGATGGGTGTCCAGTGCATAATTAAAGCATGCTTTGGCAAAGCTTTCGATGGAAGCGCAGATGTTGTGCTGACCCTGAATAATGCCCGGTCCATCAAACTGGTGAATCAGTTCACGTGTCTCTTCACCGGCTTCATTGGTATAAACAAGTTCCGCCTTGCCTGCTGCAGGAATCTTCATCTCTGTTGCCTTATAAACATCACCATATGCATGTCTGGCAATAGTAATTGGTTTCTTCCATGTTCTGACTGTTGGTTCAATACCTTTCACAACGATTGGCGCACGGAAAACAGTACCATCAAGAATGGCACGGATCGTACCATTCGGGCTCTTCCACATTTCTTTCAGATTGTATTCTTTCACACGAGCAGCGTTCGGTGTGATTGTTGCACATTTGACAGCAACACCGTATTTCTTTGTTGCCATGGCAGAATCAATGGTTACCTGATCGTTGGTCTGATCTCTGTACTCCAGCCCCAGATCATAATATTCTGTCTTCAGATCAATAAATGGAAGAAGCAGTTCGTCTTTGATCATCTTCCAGAGAATTCTTGTCATCTCATCGCCGTCCATCTCAACCAGCGGTGTTGTCATTTTAATCTTCATCGTCATGTCCTCCCGTAATATGTGAAGTTCAGACCGACAGCGGCAAAAGCTACCGCCGGCCTGTCTCAATATAGTAGCATTGACTTACTCAGTCTCTTAAGCCTCTTTATAGTAGTTGATCAGACAACCTGCAAGAATGATCTTGCGTTCATCATCTGTCAGTTCACCCATCTTCAATGTAATCGGTTTCATCTCTTCGCCCACAACATAAGCAGGAATATCTGTCAGCTTATCCTCAATCGCCTTTCTAATGCCAGGAATGAAAATATAGTCATCGTTGGCAAACGGCAGCTCATCTTCAGGATAGATAAATGGCAGCATGCCCCAGTTGATCAGGTTGGAACGATAACGCTTTGTTGCATAGCCTTTAGCAATATTGGCCCATCCGCCAAGTACCTTCTGACATGAAGCAGCCTGTTCACGGGCAGAACCATCCCCCGGCTTCACCGCATAAATCGTACTGCCTACAGCTGTTTTCTTCGCATCCATATCCGGGAATGCTTTCTTGATATTCTCAATAACTGCTTTGACTTCATCAGACAGTTCTGTACCGCCGGAGCATGGGCATCCGCCGGCCTGTCTTGCCTCTTCAAGTGCACGAACAGCCTTCGCACGACCCACATAAGCAGGATCTTTTCTTGATAATGTAAATTCAGCCAGACCAAGCGGGTTGGATCTGAAGGAAGATGTTTCACCGGATGGAATCAATTCATCGGTTGTTGTAACCGGATCATGGATTTCGGATACAACCTTAACGATCAGATCATCTGTCAAAGCGGTCATTGCAGGCCAGTCCTTGATGTTTGGTCCAAAATGGATCTCCACTTCAGGATGAGCCACACCCTTGCTGTCATAAACTCTATTGTCATAAATCGTCTTATCAAAATGATATTTTGGATGCTTGTATTCAATATCTGCCAGATCGGTTGCAGGTGTCAGGAATCCTTTATTAGCTGCTGTTGCTGCGATAGAACGGGCATCCATCAGTGCAACAGAAGCTACCTGGCCATTCTGAAGCTTGGAGCCTTCACGGTTCGGGAAGTTACGTGTTGTATGACGGATACTGAAAGCATTATTCGCCGGTGTGTCACCAGCACCAAAGCAAGGACCGCAGAAAGCTGTCTTCAGAACGGTACCTGTTGCAAGCAGATCAGCTGCCACGCCGTTTCTCAGCAGTTCCATATAAATTGGTGTACTTGCAGGATAAACATTCATGGTAAACTTGTCTGAACCGATGCTGCGGCCTCTCATAATATCCGCTGCATCGCAGATGTTCTCGAATCCGCCGCCGGCACATCCTGCGATAATCCCCTGGTCACAGTATAACTTGCCGTCAACAATCTTGTCCTTCAATGTGTAATCAACGGCACCGTCAAAGCTGACTGCTGCACGTTTTGCCACATCATCCAGAATATCTTCAAGATTGGCATTCAACTCCTCAATTGTATATGTATTGCTTGGATGGAACGGCATTGCAATCATTGGTTTGATGGTGCTGAGATCAACCACAACCATACCATCATAGTAAGCAACTTTTCCAGGATTCAGTTCTTTGTAATCTTCCGGTCTGTTATGCAATACGTAAAATTCTTCGATCTTGTCATCTGTACGCCAGATAGAAGACAGACAGGTTGTCTCTGTTGTCATAACATCGATACCGATACGGAATTCTGCACTCAGATTGGAAACACCTGGTCCTACGAATTCCATGACTTTGTTGTTCACATAGCCGTTGGCAAATACTTCACCGATAATCGCCAATGCCACGTCCTGAGGACCTACACCCTTCATCGGTTCGCCCGTCAGATAAATGCCGACTACCCCAGGCATATTGATATCATACGTTCTGCAAAGCAGCTGTTTGGCCAATTCGCCGCCGCCTTCACCGATAGCCATTGTACCAAGGGCACCGTAACGTGTATGACTGTCAGACCCCAGAATCATGCCGCCGCAGGTTGCCAGCATTTCACGGGCAAACTGATGGATGACTGCCTGATGTGGCGGTACGTAAATGCCGCCGTATTTCTGGGCACATGTAAGTCCAAACATATGGTCATCTTCATTGATCGTGCCGCCGACTGCACAAAGACTGTTGTGGCAGTTCGTCAGTACATACGGAATAGGGAATTTCTCAAGTCCGCTTGCTCTTGCAGTCTGAATAATACCGACAAACGTAATATCATGGGATGTCATCTTGTCGAACTTGATCTTTAACTGCTCTTTTGAATCAGAAGTGTTATGAGCCTGCAAAATATTGTAAGCCATTGTCTGTGCCGCTGCATCCTTCTTCTCCGGCACATATCCGAGTTTTGAATTAAGAATTGTCGTACTATCCGCAGTATCTTCAACAATTTCCTGTCCGTTTAACAGCCAGGCACCGTTTTGAAGTAATGTAATCATAGAACCTCCTGTCCTTGCTTTGCAAGTTATTTCAAAGCAATTTGCATCAATATTGGCTTAAATTGAATTTATTATACACTTAAATCCAGTCCTCTTGCAACTGTTCCGGTGTATTTTTGCAAAATCTTTTAAATACGATGTCATTAAGTAATCATTTGTGCTGCCCGATGTCATCCCCATTGGTGATATAAACGAGCATCACTATAAAACAACTGCATAGTTTTTCCTGCACACACACATATTATTAATGCCATTGTTAAATTCACGTATAATCAAGCAAATGATTTTCTATTTTTAGATGATAGTTAAAATTTTTTGGAGGTTTTCTTATGGATATCTTAAACGTCATTCTTCTCTCACTTTTCTCCCTGATTGCCCTTTTCATCCTCACCAAACTCATGGGCTATCGGCAGATGTCTGAAATGAGCATGTTTGATTATATCAACGGCATCACTATTGGCTCTATTGCCGCTGAAATGGCCACCTCCCTTGAAAAGGACTGGTGGCTGCCCCTGACTGCCATGGTCGTTTATGCCCTGGCCGCCATTGTTCTTTCCTATATTTCCGTCAAATCCATGGCCGCCCGTCGAGTGATCTCCGGCAAACCTTTGATTCTGATGGACCATGACACGATCTATGAAAAGAATCTCTTGAAAGGCAAAATAGATTTATCCGAAATGCTGCTGCAATGCCGGGTCAACGGCTATTTCAATTTGTCGGATCTGCAGACAATCATACTGGAACCCAATGGCCGTATGAGTTTCCTTCCAAAATCCGACAAACGTCCCGTCATTCCCGAAGATATGTCTATGACTCCTGAACAGGAATTCCTTGTAGCTAATGTGATCATTGACGGTCACATTATGGAGAAAAATCTGCAGCACGCCGGCAAAGATATCCAGTGGCTGAATAAACAGATGCATGCCCAGAATATTTCTAATCTGAGGGAAGTTTTGCTGGCTACCTGCGACATGCATAATCAAGTGACTTTCTATCAGAAAACCCATCAGAAAATGACAAACGATATTCTGGATTAACGTCGGCATCATTGCTTTTTTTCCCTTTTTAAGCTATACTAAGAACAGTGATTTTAACCGGAAAGGAAGAAACATGCAAAAGAAAAATATATTAATCAGTGTGATCGACGGTCAGGGCGGCGGCATCGGCAGACAATACATTTCTGCCCTTACCTCTGTCCTTCCAAAGGATCTGCCTGTCACCATCCGTGCACTGGGGACCAACTCCCTGGCCACCTCCAACATGCTCAAAGGCGGTGCGAATGATGGTGCCACAGGCGAGAATGCCATCGTTCTCAATGCAGGACGCTCCGATATTATCGTGGGCGTTGTTGCTATTGTTGTTGCCAATGCCATTCTCGGCGAATTAACACCGACTATGGCTCAGGCGATCGGGGCCAGCAATGCCCGACGGATTCTGATTCCTTTCGACAGCTGCAATACCCGTATTGCCATGCTGTCCAACGGGCCGCTTCAGGCCTTTATCGACCAGGCCGTTCGCATGACGACGGACTATATCGGCGAATTATTACAATAAACTAAGGAGATTTTTACAATGGAAAACACAAATGAAAAGACTGCCGGACAGAAGCTCCAGGAAGAACTGACATGGAAGTTTCCTTCTGTTGCCCTGGAAGCACCGGAACGTGTCAAAGAAGCTTATGATTTCTGCGAACCTTACAAAGCATTTTTATCCGAAGCCAAGACAGAACGTGAATGTGTGTTAAAAGCCGAAGCAATGTTAAAAGATGCCGGCTACACAGAATTCGACCCGAAGGCTTCCTATCAGCCTGGAGATAAGGTTTATTTCAACAACCGCGGCAAAGCGATTATCGCTTCTACCTTCGGTACTGCACCTTTAGATGAGGGTATTCGTCTGAATGCCGCTCATATCGATGCACCGAGACTGGATTTAAAACCAACACCTGTTTATGAGAAGAATGATATTGCTTACTTCAAGACCCATTATTACGGTGGTATCCGCAAATACCAGTGGGCAACAATTCCTCTTTCTCTTCACGGTGTGATCTACAAGAAAAACGGCGATGCCGTTATCGTGAATATCGGTGAAGATCCTGCCGATCCTGTTTTCTATATCAGTGATCTGCTTCCGCATCTGTCTGCCAGACAGAATCAGCGTTCCCTGGCTGAAGGTATTAAAGGTGAAGAACTGAATATTCTCATCGGTTCCATCCCTTATCCTGAGAAAGGCTTAAAGGACCCTGTGAAGTTAAAAGTTCTTCAGATCCTGAATGAGAAATACGGTATTGTTGAAGCAGATTTCTATCGTGCCGAACTTGAAATTGTTGCCGCAGGCCCTGCCCGTGATGTTGGTTTTGACAGAAGCCTGATCGCATCCGCCGCTCACGATGACCGTGTATGCGCTTATCCGGCACTCCGTGCAGAGTTGGATACACTGCATCCTACATATACAACTGTAACCATCCTCACAGACAAAGAGGAAATCGGTTCCGTCGGCAATACGGGCCTTCACTCCGATTATGTTCGCCATTATCTTGAATATCTTGCTGAAAATGCAGGTGTTTCTTATAAAGATATGCTCCAGCACGCACTGTGCCTATCCTCAGATGTCAGTGCTGCCTTTGACCCGACATTCCCTGATGTCTATGAAGCAGGCAACTCCTGTTATCTTGGCAAAGGCTGTGTCCTGACCAAGTACACAGGTGCAAGAGGCAAGAGTGGCTCCAGTGACGCCAGTGCAGAGACCATGTCCAAAGTCATCGGTATCATGGAAGCCCACAACGTTTACTGGCAGGCCGGCGAACTGGGCAAAGTCGATGAAGGCGGCGGCGGTACTGTTGCACAGTTCATCGCAGGTATGAACATCGATGTTGTCGATCTGGGCGTACCGGTTATGTCCATGCATGCACCAATGGAAATCGTATCCAAGATGGACGTCTACGAAGCCTACAACGCATTCGTGGCATTCTATAAGTAAAATTGTTTGTGAATACTCAATAGTCCTTGAAGGGAATAAAAATAATCGTCCACAGGCAGAAGCACCTGCCCGTGGACGATTATTTTTATTCCCTGGCTATTCTTTTATCCGGCGTGTGAGAAAGATAACCGGATACTGCCCCTGCAGAGTTTTGTACATATCATTCTCCAAAATTGATGATATTGATTCGGTTTATCTGCTCTCGGATGCTTTAGGGCTGAAAAGGAAGTAACGGTCTTTGTTGGCATCCGGTTCTTCCTGCTCCAGCCATTTCTTGAAGTCGCCGTCTGCATAGTATTTGATTTCTCTGTAACGACAGTCTTCTGCGAGAACCTTCATGGTTGTATGAAGGACGTTGCCGTTGACAATGACCTTGTCACGACGGCCGTCTTCCTGATATTTATCCGGCATTAATGACGGGTCAAGGACTGTGATATGCTCGCCGTCTTCTTCGATACCCACAACAGCGATAAAGTGTCCGCCATGTGAGAATACACCGATATAATCTTCTTCCGGTCTGTCCCCTGCAGAGCATGCAACGGCCATATAGCCTTTCTTCAGATGCGCTCTCAGAAGCTCAGGATCATCTGTGATCACAAGATCCAGGTCAAAGCGTTCTGCAATATACGGTCCAAGGACGGTTAAGTCTGTGCCCGGACTGTGGTTGGCATTGACATTGATGGAAAGTTCCAGACAGTCGATCAATGGGAATTCCCTGCCTGTCATATTCTCAACAACCATACATGAAGCGCAGAGGCCACAGCCCGCATCTCTGACGGTTGTATCTGAACGTCCCAGTTCAGGAAGATCTGTCAGTGTCGGATATGGAACATGGGGATAGTTTGTCTGATTATAGTATCTCATTTTATTATTCACCTCTTCCCCATTATATCATATCTTTTTCCTTTACAAAATATGATTTTAAAGTTATCATATTAGTCATAAGGATTTTGCCCACAGGCATTTCTTCCTGATGCTTGCAGATTGGATTCATATAGATCAGATGCATGCAGATGCTGATGTTTGTCCGGGCAGTACATATACAGGAAGGAGGATTTACATGCAGGAAGGTGAAGCAAGGCGCGAACAGCTTCTGAAGATGCTGAGGGACAGCACGGCTCCTATCTCGGGAAGTGCCCTGGCCCGTTCACTTGGTGTCAGCCGTCAGGTTATTGTTCAGGATATTGCGCTGCTGCGTGCAGTGAATAAGGATATTCTCGCCACAACGAAGGGATATGTTCTGTACAGTCAGCAGACGGAAGCCTGTCACCGGATTTACTGTGTCAACCACAGTGATGATGCCATTGCAGATGAATTGAATACCATTGTTGACAACGGCGGCAAGGTGCTTGATGTCATCATTGAACATGAGATTTACGGGCAAATCACAGCCAATCTCATTCTGGAGAACCGTCGGGATGTGGCAGAATTCTGTGACCGTTTGAAGCATTCCAATGCCAAACCGCTGAATATCATCGCAGGCGGCACCCATTATCACACAGTTGAAGCCCGATCCGAAGTCATGTTGGACAATATCGAATGTACACTTCGTGAAAAAGGTTACCTTGTTCGCGCATAAGGTCAACCTTTTTATTTTGCAAATCCTGACAAGACACATGTATATACAGGGAGTTTTTCTATGTCAACAATTAAGAAGTTTTTAAATTTGATTTTTATTGACGGTCTGAGCGGCATGGCCCTCGGCCTGTTTTCCACCCTGATTATCGGCACAATCCTCAAACAGGCCGCTGATCTGGTCGGCGGCGATTTCGGTTATTATCTGGGTGTTTTTGCCGTTATGGCCCAGCGTCTCACCGGCGCCGGCATCGGTATCGGTGTCGCCTACAAGTATAAATCCTCGACTTATGTCACATTATCTGCCGCTGCCGCAGGTATGATCGGCGCTTATGCAACTGCGATTATCTCCGGTTCCATTCTTTCTGATGGTGCCTTGGTCTACAGCGGTCCCGGCGATCCTCTGTCAGCTTTCATTGCTGCTCTTGCAGGCATTGCTGTTGGTTCTCTCCCTGCCGGCAAAACCAAACTGGACTTATTGATCACCCCTGCTGTCACCATTATCGCGGGCGGTGCAGTGGGCATTATCGTCGGTCCGCCTGTGTCAACGATCATGACACGCCTTGGTGATATCATCAATTGGGGCACGGTTCAGCAGCCTCTGATCATGGGCATTGTCGTGTCTGTCATCATGGGTATGGTACTCACCCTTCCCATCAGTTCTGCTGCCCTTGGCATCATCCTCGGGCTCTCAGGTCCTGCTGCCGGTGCTGCCACCATCGGATGCTGCTGCCAGATGATCGGCTTCGCTGTTGCCAGCTTCCGTGAAAACGGCGTTGGCGGCCTGCTTGCACAGGGTATCGGCACTTCCATGCTTCAGGTACCGAATATCATCCGCCATCCCCAGATCTGGATCCCTGAAATTCTCTCATCAGCTATTCTGGGGCCAATTGCCATCAGCCGTTTTGTTGGCATGACCAATAATGCCACCGGAAGCGGTATGGGTACATCCGGCCTGGTAGGACAGATTATGACATGGCAGACAATGACGGCCGTTGAAAGTCCGGTTCTCGTCCTGATCAAGATTTTTCTGTTTCATTTTATTCTTCCCGGTCTTCTTACCCTGGTCTTCTCAGAAGCCATGCGCAAGAAAAACTGGATCAAAAGCGGCGATATGAAATTGTCTATTTGACCTTTTGACCCCAACATCATTTGATTCAGAACGCACAAAAAGCGACAGCCTGATCTACACTTTGTATTTCAGGAACTGCCGCTTTTCTTTTCAGTATCGACTGCATACGGTTCTCCAAATCTGTATTGCCTACTATCAGATTTCTCGTTTTATTCAGCCAAAAGCACGTATCCCGGGACTAATCCTCATCCCTTAAAATATCTACAATCTTTAACAGCTTTCTCTTCTCATCTGCCGTACACGCACCGTATTTTCTCAGCATCTCTTCATCCATCATTTCATTCTCTGTGGATTCACCAACCAGATATCCCAATGAAACATTCAGTACAGATGCCAGCTCACATGCCAATGACAGGCTGATATTATTCACTCTGTTATTCTCAATCTTGCTTATATATCCAACACAGGCATCTACAGCTTCCGCCAACTGCTCCTGCGTCATTTTATTCTTCACTCTCAATTCTTTTACTCTTTTGCCAATCGTCAATTTCACATGCTCTCCGCCTTTTGAAATATAATACAATTATTATATGACTTTAATGCATGTTTTATAATCGAATATAATTCAAGTCCTATGGTAATATATTACATTTTTCAACTACACTATGCTACATATGGGTTGTCGCAGAATTTCCACATTATAACCGTGTATCGAATTAGAGAAGTGACAGATATTATTTTTATCGAATCCATAAATCTGATTCATTTAACATTGTATGTTATCCTGTACAAAATCAGAGCTCAACGACAAAAATAATATTTTATCCCTTTACTTCCACTCTACATTTGTGGTACTTTTGTAGATATGACTTACTCAGGCAAAACATTTGACGAAGAAGTCTAACACAACATCCTATTATTTACAGCAGATTGGAGATAACTATGGCACAACTCAGCGCATTTGATGTATTAGGCCCTAATATGATCGGCCCTTCAAGCTCACATACAGCGGGCGCAGCCGTGATTGCTTATCTCGCCCAGAAGATGATCAACGGCCCTATTATAAAAGCAACATTTACGCTGTATGGTTCCTTTGCCCATACCTATTCCGGCCACGGTACAGACCGCGCGCTTTTAGGCGGGTTACTTGGTTTCCATACAGATGACAAACGTATCCGGGATTCTTTCCGAATCGCATCCGAACGCGGCATTGAATATCATTTTATACCGAATGACACCGTCACCGATATTCACCCAAACTCTGTGGATATCCTGATGGAAAATGAAGCCGGAACAACCATGCTTATCCGTGGTGAATCCCTTGGCGGCGGCAAAGTACGTATTTCTAGGATCAACAATGTTGAAGTTGAATTCACCGGTGAATACAGTTCCGTTATTGTGGTACACCAGGATCAGTTAGGTCTTGTTGCGCATATCACTGCCGTTCTCAGCCATTTCGGAGTCAACATTGCCTTCATGCGTCTGTTCCGCGAATCCAGAGGTCAGACGGCCTACACCCTTGTTGAAGTCGACGGAGACCTTCCGAAAGGTATTAAGGAAATGATCTCTGACAATCATTATGTACACGACGTTATGATTATCGAACCATAATCCGGGAGGGACACAACATGGATTTTAAAAAAGCTGCAGAGTTATTATCTCTCTGCAAAGAATATGACAAACCCATCTCTCAGATCATGATGGATCGTGAATGTGAGATGACAGAAAAGCCTCTGGATGAAATCAGATCCAGAATGGCTGTCTCCCTTCAAATCATGAAGGATGCCACCAAAGAAGCCATCAACCAGCCTTCCCAGTCCATGGGCGGTCTGATTGGCGGTGAAAGCAGAAAACTGTCTGACTTGCAGTCCTCCGGGAAAAATATTGCCGGCAATCTGATTTCCAAAGCGATTGCCTACTCTATGGGTGTGCTGGAAGTCAATGCTTCCATGGGGCTCATCGTTGCCGCACCGACAGCCGGCTCATCCGGTGTTATTCCAGGTGTCCTTCTGGCACTTCAGGAAGAATATGATTTCACCGATGACCAGATCATCGACGCACTCTTCACATGTTCTGCCATTGGCTATCTTGCCATGCTCAATGCAACCGTTGCCGGTGCCGTCGGCGGATGTCAGGCCGAAATCGGCGTTGCTGCCGCAATGGCCGCTGCCGCTGTTGTCGAATTGATGGGCGGAACACCGGAACAATGTACAGATTCCGCCTCAACAGTGCTTATGAACATGTTGGGTCTTGTCTGCGACCCGGTGGGTGGCCTGGTAGAATATCCATGCCAGAACCGAAATGCATCCGGTGCATCCAACGCCATTGTGGCCGCTGAAATTTCCCTTGCAGGTATTCACCAGCTGATCCCGCTGGATGAAATGATGGATATCATGTATACCGTCGGAAAAAAACTGCCTGCTGAACTGCGCGAAACGGCCCTTGGCGGATGTGCATTATCCCCAAGTGCCTGCGCAAAATGCAAAATTAAACATTAAATACAGATAGTCTAAAAGGCCAGTCCCGTCATTCAACGGAACTGGCCTTTTATATAATAAACGCTATTCTATTACATGATCAGATAAATAACTGCTGCTGAAATCATGATCTGAATGATGGCAAATCTGAACACAGCCTGTGTGTTGGA
>NZ_JBBMEK010000027.1:0-22345 GCF_040096555.1 Coprococcus intestinihominis
ATCAGGACACGATTTTCTTAGCCCGGTATTCTTTCAGAGAGCTGACGGTTGGTGTGAGTCAGCAGATACTTAAGAGAATTATCCCCTGTGAGCTTTTCGGACGAAACAGATTCATTAGTCCGAAACGGATTCTCACCGTTACAGGAGAGCATGTTCACCGATGATAGATAGAATCGTGGACGTGGCAGAGTGATCGATTGAAAAACCGATAATAGAAGTGGTAACGCGGAGTCATAGGCTTCGTCTTCTGAAAAACCCGAAAGGGTACAGAAGACGGAGCTTTTTTTATGATTTATTCGTTCAGATTCAAAAGATTTTGTCAGGCATGCAGGCAATTGATCTTTTGAACTTCAAAGCCGAATCACCTGCCAACTGGTATTCACGACGATTCATCACCGACGTGTCAGACACCCGGTTTTGAATCGTCACTACATTTTACTCAAGAGGAGGCACATTATTATGAATACTTTAGTTATTGTTCTGATAGCAGCCGTTTGTCTGGTTGCCGGTTATTGTTTATATGGCCGCTGGCTGGCCAACAAATGGGGCATCGACCCGAATGCAAAGACACCTGCTGTCCGCAAAAACGACGGACAGGATTATGTTCCGGCAGATGGTCTGACAGTCTTTGCCCATCAGTTCTCATCCATCGCCGGTGCAGGCCCTGTCACCGGTGCTATTCAGGCCGCTGTCTTCGGTTGGGTTCCTGTTCTTCTCTGGGTCCTGATCGGCGGTATCTTCTTTGGTGCCGTTACAGACTTTGGTGCATTATATGCCAGTGTCAAAAATGACGGTAAGTCCATGGGACTTCTGATTGAAAAATACATCGGCAAAACCGGTAAGAAGTTATTTCTTCTGTTCTGCTGGCTCTTTACACTGATTGTTATCGCAGCCTTTGCGGATATGGTAGATGGTACATTTAACGCCTATACTGTCACTGAAGCAGGTGTGACACAGTTATCCGACGCCGCCAATGTCAATGGTGCTGCCGGAAGCATTTCTCTTCTGTTTATCGCATTTTCCGCTGTATTCGGTCTCATCCAGAAGAAAGCAAACTTTAAAGGCTGGAAGGAAGTTGTTCTTGGTCTTGTATGTATGTTTGCAGCATTTGTTATCGGCATGAACTTCCCGCTGATCGCATCCAAAACAACCTGGTCTTACATCGTTTTTGCTTACATCTTCCTGGCCGCTGTTCTGCCAATCTGGCTTCTGATGCAGCCTAGAGATTACATGACAACCTTTATGTTTGCAGGCATGATCATCGCCGCTGTTGTTGGTCTGTTTGCTGCACATCCTACAATGAACCTGCCAATGTTTACCGGTTTTCACAATGAAAAATCCGGTGACATGTTCCCAATCCTTTTTGTAACTGTTGCCTGCGGTGCTGTATCCGGTTTCCACAGCCTGGTATCTTCCGGTACATCCTCTAAGACAATCTCCAACGAAAAGGATATGCAGAAAGTCGGCTACGGCGCTATGGTACTTGAAAGTCTTCTGGCCGTTCTGGCTCTGTGTGTTGCAGGTGCCGCTGCTTCTGCTGATGGTACAGCTGCCACAGGCACGCCATTCGCCATCTTCTCATCAGGCGTTGCCGGTTTCCTTGAAATGTTCGGTATCCCTGTTTACGTTGCCCAGTGCTTCATGACAATGTGTGTATCAGCCCTTGCATTTACAACCCTTGACTCAGTTGCACGTATCGGACGTATGTCATTCCAGGAACTGTTCACCGTTGATGATATGGAACACGCTGAAGGCTGGAGAAAACTTTTATGCAACAAATATTTCTCCACAATCCTGACACTGTTCCTTGGTTATGTTCTGACTCAGATCGGCTATGCTAACATCTGGCCGCTGTTCGGAAGCGCCAACCAGCTGTTAAGTGCACTTGTTCTGATCACATTATGCGTCTTTTTAAAAGTCACAGGCCGTGAATTCAGAACACTGATCGCACCGCTTCTCATCATGCTTGCTGTAACATCAACTGCTCTTGTAGAACGTGTTATCGCACTGTTCCACGCTTACGGCGCCGGTACAGCCGTCTTCCTTGTAGAAGGTCTCCAGCTGATCATCGCCTTCCTGCTGATGGTTCTCGGTGTCATCATCGTTATCAGCTGCGGCAAAGAGCTCTTCCACAAAAAGGCAGGCTCCGAAGTCAGCCACAACTTAAAAGAACCTGTAACCCGTTAACTATATAATTAAAACATCAATATCCCTCAACAACAAAAACACAGTGCGGTACTTTTCTCAAAGCCATGCTTCATCCGGCAGCTGAGAATCTACAGCACTGTGTTTTTTATTTCTCATTTTCCATCTGACGATGTTTCCGAGATTTTATTTCTTTCTTTTTGCAGCGATGAATCCCCTGATGCTATAGTGCTTTCCGGCACAGCTCTGAAACGCTGCTGCCAATCCTCTTTCATCCGATCAAGCATCGAAAATAGGCTCACCTTTTCATCTTCCGACAAACATGCCATCATCTCCCGATACCGTCCACGGCGTTGCTCAATCAGTTTCTCCGATACACTTCTGCCCTGTCGTGTCAGCACAATATCCGATGCTCGTCGATTCATTTCATTCGGTACCCTGATAATTAAGCCAGCCTTTTCCATCTTCTTCAGAATCTCGCTGGCCGACCCCGGCTGAATATGTAAGATCTGTATTAACATCTTCTGAGTCACAGCTCCATGAAGCCTCAAAATCATTAAAATTCGACTCTGGCTCTCCTTTCCCTCAAAAAGCCTTCGAATATCTCTCCCCACATCCAAAATAGCATTCACCAATTGCTCATCCAGTGATTCTTCAAAACTTACATCAAAAAAATCCATATCCATACGTTTCCTATCCCCTTTGCAATTCTCTTCCTGAAACTTTCTTCCTGAAATTTTCTCCCTAAAATTTTCTTCCTGAAATTTCCTTCCTGGTTTTCTCCCCCAGTTTTCTCCTTCTTTTTGTTCGCTCCTTTTTCGAATTATATACTGTTTTTTTTATTAATAAGGTACCTCAATTATTTTTATGCCCCTATTAAATCCAAAGTACCCATTCTATTTATTTTATGCGGATTACACGCTGCTTATGACTGCATTTTATAAAAATTATTCTTATTATATGATTATGTGCCACGCTCATATATTTTATGAATTTCTGATTGTTAGGTACCTAAATACTCAAAATACTCAAGTTTAATTATTAAAACCAAACTACCCGTGTTTAAATATTTAATATCTAAATGTCCATACTCAATTATTAGGCACATAAGCATACCCATTCAATTTTTAAACACATAAATATCCCCATTCAATTGTTAGGCACATAAGTATCCCCATTCAATTGTTAGGTACCTAAATATCCAAATTTATAAAATTATATTGCCATATGATCAATGCCATTTTTTTTGGAATAATTATTAAGGTACCTAACAATCCATTTTTTCTAATATTTTTACACAAACACAAAAAGGCATCCCGATCTGGGATGCCCATTTTGCTTGTACGAGAAAAATATCATTATTATAAAAAAGCAGTTGTATTATGAAACAATGTGAAGCAATATTATTCGGCAAATAATGGTGTTGACAAGTATCTGTCTCCTGAATCAGGAAGCAATGCAACAATTGTCTTGCCTTTGTTCTCTGGTCTTGCTGCCAGAATCTGTGCTGCCTTTAATGCAGCGCCTGAAGAAATACCAACAAGGATACCTTCAGATACGGCAAATGTTTTGCCTTCTGCAAATGCATCTTCATTCTCAATAGGAAGAATCTCATCATAAACATCTGTATTCAGTACCTTTGGTACGAAACCTGCACCGATACCCTGAATCTTATGGGAACCGGATTTGCCCGTGGATAATACAGGGCTTGTAGCAGGTTCAACAGCGACAATCTTGACGTTTGGATTCTGTTCTTTCAGGTATTCACCAACACCTGTGATTGTACCGCCTGTACCAACACCTGCGATAAAGATATCTACCTTGCCGTCTGTCTGTTTCCAGATTTCAGGACCTGTTGTTGCTTTGTGAATTGCAGGGTTTGCAGGATTATCGAACTGACCAAGGATCACTGCCCCATCAATTTCTTTCTCGAGTTCTTCAGCCTTGGCAATAGCTCCTTTCATACCCTTGGCACCTTCTGTCAGAACCAATTCTGCACCGTATGCTTTCAGAAGATTTCTTCTTTCAACACTCATTGTATCCGGCAGTGTCAGGATTGCCTTGTAACCTTTGGCAGTTGCAACAGCTGCAAGGCCGATGCCTGTGTTGCCTGATGTAGGCTCGATGATTGTCGCACCCGGTTTCAATTTACCTTTTTTCTCAGCATCCTCGATCATTGCCAGTGCGATACGATCCTTAACAGAACCAGCCGGATTCAGATACTCAAGCTTTGCAAGCAGTGTAACATCCTTGATGCCTGCCTTCTCACTGTAACGATTTAACTGTAAAATAGGTGTGTTGCCAATTAACTCTAATGCACTCTGTTTAATATCTGCCATGATGATAATCCTCCATTCATTTCATCTAATTCTTTTATTCATTTTAAATAAATTTATAAATCTTTATTTCCAAAAAATATTGTCATCTGATTGTCTGTTGCGACCTCTATCTGTTTATCTGCTATAAAGATGCATCTCGTCTGACGTCACTCATACAGCAACAACATCGCTCCATTCTTCCTTTATGATATATCGTCATTCGCATATGCATGCTCCTTCCTTTTATAATTCCTATTTATTTAATAGGATTTGTATGTTTTCTTTATGTTTGACATTATAAGCCTCTTTTATCGTCTTGTCAATACCTTTTCAGCAATTATAAATCAAAAAGGGATTCAAGATGCGTCTGTTCAACACAGGCACTCTTTAAATCCCTTATCTTGATTATTTTTCACTTCCATGCAGTTCGTAATAAAAGATATATTGCTGCATAATGCCCCGAATGCCTTTGTAACGACGATTCGGGAATCCCCGTTTATAATGTTGTTCCATTACCTGACGGATATGGGTATCCACCGGAAATGCATCCAAATGATGCAGGGCAAAAAGGCAGATACAGTCTGCCACTTTTTCTCCAACGCCAAAGAGTTTTAAAAGTTCCGCCCTTGCTTTCTGGTAATTCAAACTACTGATCCATGCCAGGTCCACTTCACCGGAAGATACGGCTTTGGCGGCACGGACCACATATTTACTTCTATAACCCAGGTTGCAGGCCATCAAAGCATCTTCTTCAAGCCCGGCAAGTGCCTGGGCTGTCGGAAAAGCATAATAACAGACACCATTCGACGCTGTCTTTGCCGTTCCATAGGTCTCACAGATATTCTTAATACAGCGGCGAATTCTGACGATATTATTTTGCTGGGAAATAAGGAACGTAACAATCATCTCCCACAAATCCTGATTCAGGATTCTTACACCCCATGCCAACTGAGCAGCCGCTGTCAGATAGGTATCATTCGGGTTGATCTGTGCCATCACAGCACCATAATCTGTCTCAATATCAAAATAATGCCGCCAGAAATCCCGATATTCGACTTCAGTGCAGTCAAAGCGGACCCTATTTCCCTGCTGCTCCAACTCCAGATATCTGTCCCCGGCAATGACCTGATATCGGCCATCCTGTATTTCCTCCATACGAAAGCATTGCCCGGATTCACAGATCTGGGCAATGCTGAAATTCTCTAAAATTTTCTCTGTCATATTTTTATGCTTCAAATATCCACGGCACTAATCAAGAAAAGCGGCAAATTCGCTGGCTTCCCCGATATCACGGAGGAGATTCTCACGTTTCTCATCAAAGAGCAGCGATTTATTGTAGCGATCATATTTTGCAGAACCATTATCCCTGATAAAACGTGCACAATACTTATTGGCATTCAGCTCTGTGATAAAGATGACCATTTCCTGGCTCTCTCCAAAAGCACTTTCCATAAAAGCAAAAGCATTCTCAAGGTAAGCAGCCGCTGTCTGAATAAGCTGTTTTCGCTCTTCTGTATCCTTGGCAAAAGATGCCTTAATAAAGGCAAAGGCTTCATCCGGATCCAGACGATTATCCTTGACCAGCTGCTGACGATACTGCTCCAGTGTCTTCAAAATCAGTTTCATACTGAGCAATTTGGATGCATCATAGAGCCCACGCTCCTTATTCAGCTTCAGCTCTTCCTCCACCTGCTCTGCCTTTTCCGACAAAATCGCTGCTGTTCTGGAACCATCCTTCGGTGCACGGCCAAGAACAAACTTCAGCTCCTTCAAAATCTCATAGAGATCCCGGACATACTGATCTTTGTCAAAAACTTCCGTAAATGCCGCAGTCAGCTTGCTGATCAACAGATTAATAACACTGAGTTTCTCATCAAAGGATGCTTTCTGAATACGATCAATGGAAGACGGCTTCACATTGCCCTGTACAACGGCATCCACATCATAGTCCGTCTGATACTTCTTATATAAATCCAGATAATTGGCAAAATCCTTGGCGATCCGACGGTTCTGGATGTACTGCAGGATCACAGACTCATCCACAGGAATATCCAGCTGCTCATAAACCTGCATCAGCCTGGACAAATCCTCCCAACCACGAGCCGTAACAATCTCTTTGCCATCCACCGTTGTCTCAATCTGATAAAAATTCTCTTTCTTGATATCCAGATAAGACAAAATCGCACTGTGGATATGGTTCTCATAAGCATAGGTCTTCCATACCGGATAATTTTCTTCCACATTGATCCGTTTGACACGGTCAAGGGTGACAATGTCGAATTCTCTGACAGACTGGTTGTATTCCGGCGGATTACCGGCTGTCACAATCACCCATCCCTCAGGAATCTGGTGATTGCCGAAAGTTTTGCCCTGCAAAAACTGCAGCATAGTCGGTGCCAGTGTCTCGGATACACAGTTAATCTCATCAATAAACAAAATACCTTCTTTGAGCCCGGTTGCTTCCATCTTCTCATAAATAGATGCTACGATCTCACTCATTGTGTATTCTGTGATTGAATACTCTTTGCCGCCGAAATTCTTTTTCTCGATGAATGGCAGACCGATGGCGCTCTGTCTCGTATGATGGGTAATCGTATAAGAAACCAGTGCCACACCACACTCCCTTGCCACCTGTGACATAATAGCTGTCTTGCCGATACCCGGCGGTCCGATCAGAAGAATCGGTCTCTGTCTGACCACAGGAATCGCATAATCTCCCAGTGCATCTTTTGTCAGGTAAGCCTGAACGGTATGCCTGATCTCATCCTTTGCCTGTTTAATGTTCATGATCTAATCCTCCCATTTGTATATCCTCCGGTCCAAGAATCAGCTTGATGGCCCAAGGAGGCACATGTCTGTCATTATAACTTTCCTCAAGAAAAACAAAGGCCACATCGTAATCCGGACGTCTGGCCGGGTAAGTGCCGTAGCCATCCGTAAAATACAGAAGTCCCTTCAGATGTCTGAACACCTTCTTGCGGCACAGCTCATTGACATACTCAAAAGCCGGTCTGAAATCCGTACCGCCGAAACCGATAAGCTTAAAATTCTCCATATAACGCTTCATGTCTTCTTCAGAGGTGATCACATCATCCTGTTGAGCCTTGGCATCACATTGGATAATGTGTACATTCATTTTCCTGAAAAAATTGTCCTTATTTGTCAGAATGGCAAATGTCTCCTCCAGAAAACGACGCACATACTCACCGGAACAGGACTCTGACGTATCAATAACAATGGCCAGTTCCTCTATCTTGCGGACTTCCTTGTATTCAAGGGCCTCGATCAGGGGCATATTGCCATAATGGTTCAGACCGTATGTATAATAAATATAATCATAACTGTCCAGATCCAGTCGAATTTCTTCTCGAAGCGTTGTAAATTTCTGAAGAAAACGTTTGTAATCATAACGTTCTCTTGTAGCTATTTTAATATAGTCATAAAGGTCTCCAGCCATCTCAGCCGCGTCTTTAGAACAGGTCTCCATATTCGTGCGCATTTTCTCACTGATCTCCTGCCACTGTTTCTCCTGCTCCTTACGTTCCTGCTCTTTCTGTTCCTTCTGTCTGTCATTGTTCTGATTGTTCTGATCATTATTCTCATCATCCTGATTGTCCTCGTTGTTCTGATTCTGATCATTCCGGCCGTCGCCATCCTTCTGATCCTCCTGCTCCGAATCCCAGAAAACATGATCGTCCACCACAAACTGCTTCTTAGCCGCTTCCATCTCAAGCCAGGTCAGAGGCCGTTTTGTCAGCGACTTATAAATGCCCTCTGCTGTCAGCACCTTCATCTCTGACTTCAGTCGGTCATACATGGCCTGTCGTTCATCCGGTACAACAAGCCGAATACATCGATAATTCATCTGATCAATGATGGCTGTAACTGCAATATCGCAGCTGAGATTCCAGACATCTTCATCCTTGTCACGGTTATGAAACATATGTCTGAATACGCAATGCAGCAGCATATGCAGATAAGCCCGATTCACCAGCACACTGTCATTCTGATAATTCTCTATCAGATATCTCGGATTAAAGCGAATCTTCTGACTGTCCGTACCGATCGTCTTCATGGACAGATCCATTTCATAACCCAGACTACTCAGTGCAATATCCAAAAAACGCATAGAGACATACAATTCTGTCTTGGAAGCATTCAAAATGTCGGTTCCGGCCTTGATCAGCTTCTCTTTCATCTCATGCATGTCAAAACCTCCTATAAATCAAAGGACTCATCTGCCATACTGAAATTCCGGTGTTTATAATCCATCAGAAAAGCAGTAAATTCTGTCTTGCCAAGGGACAGCGCCAGATCAATGGCCTGGTCTGTCTCATCACTGTCAAGCACACCCAGATCGACCAAAAAAGTCAGCTTGTCCTTGTCATCCTCCTGAATAAACTTCTTCGCCGCTTCCAAAGCGTGTTCTGCAATATAATCCTTGTACGTATGCTCGCCTTCCAACGTCAATGCATAAGGATACATCAGACGCTCCATAGCCACCGTGATGATCGTATCAAAGGAATCCCCCCTTAAAAGGACATAAAACATCCCATCGTATTTGTTATAATCCACATCCTGGATACCGATACAGTAGCGGATATACTTGCCGGAACCAATCTCCGTAGACTCAAACTGCTTACACATGGAAGCCACATTGGCGACCACTTCGTAATCATGCTCCGTAAAAATAACTCTGGCCTCCTCCACAGGCTTATCCGGGTATAAATGCCGCACAATCACGTGAATCTGCTGGTTCAAATCATCCAGGATACTACCGATACTAATATCCAGCCCTTCAATCTTGTCCTGAACAATCTCTGAAAGCTTCTCGCAGTTCTTGAAAGCACCAAAACCAATAGAGCGGATATGGGCTGTCAGATGCACCTGTTCCAATGCCCAGCAATTATAAAAAGCATAATTGCCAATGGATTTCAGTGAATCCGGAAAATCCAGATTCAACAGTTCCCTGCATTCACTGAAACCATGATGGTCGATCACCTCCAACGTATCCGGAAACTGAATATACTTCATAGACTTCTCCGAGAAAGCATAGGGCTCAATCTTCGTCACTTTGAAACCATCAATAGACGCCGGAATCACAACACGCATCTCATCGCCTTCATACTTCACAATGGTTGCCGTGCCGTCCACCACGCCATAGCGTATCGATTCCTTCTCAGAAAAACGTGTGTCAAAAATCATACTGTTCACCTCTGAATCTATTCGCCAAAGTCCTGTGCAAACAGGGACTTTAGCTCATTACTCGCGTAGACTCGCAAAAAAATGCTGCATTGTCGGCTCCATATCTGGAAACGCCTACATATGCAGCATTCTATATAGATCTCATCATTATAAACTGCCTTCCGGCAGTCCTCTCATCCGCATCAGAGAAGCAATCCCTGTTACTCCTGAAGGAAATCCTTCAGCTTGCGGCTTCTGGACGGATGTCTCAGCTTGCGCAGCGCTTTCGCCTCAATCTGACGAATACGTTCACGCGTAACCTTAAATTCCTTGCCAACCTCTTCCAGTGTTCTGGCCTGTCCATCGATCAGGCCAAAACGAAGCTCAATAACCTTGCGTTCACGGTCTGTCAACGTATCCAGTGCGTTCACCAGTTCTTTCTTCAGCATCTGATAGTCAGCCGAATCAGATGGTGAAAGCATATTCTCATCTTCGATAAAATCTCCGAGACTGGAATCTTCTTCCTCACCAATCGGGCTGTCCATAGAAACAGGATCACGTGAAATCTCAAGAGCCTCTTCTACCTTCTGTTTGGTTGTTCCAAGACGCTCTGCAATCTCTTCGCTGGTAGGTTCTCTTCCCAGCTCCTGTAAAAGATTCCTGGACATACGCAATGTCTTGTTGATTGTCTCTACCATGTGCACAGGCACACGAATTGTCTTACCTTTATCAGCAATACCTCGGGTAATAGACTGGCGGATCCACCAGGTTGCATATGTACTGAACTTGAATCCCTTGGCATAATCAAACTTCTCGACAGCTTTGATCAGACCCATGTTGCCTTCCTGAATCAGATCAAGGAACGGAATGCCGCGGCCCACATACTTCTTCGCAATACTGACTACCAGACGAAGATTGGCTTCAATAATTCTATCCTTGGCCTTCTGGTCACCCGCTTCTGCTCTCTTGGAAAGCTCAACTTCCTCCTCAGGGGATAAAAGCTTCACACTTCCTATTTCCTTCAGATACATTCTGACAGGATCTTCCAGGCTGACACCTTCCAGTGCATCAACATCATCCAGCAGTTCAACTTCTTCTTCCTGGTGATCGAGGAACTCATCATCGTCATCCTGTGCTTCCGGAATATTGATAATATCAATATTCTTCGCTTCCAGGAATTCGTAAACTTCTTCCATCTTCTCCTCGTCAAACTCGAAGCCCTTGAACGCATCATTGATGTCGCCATAATCAAGCTCATTTTTTTTCTTCTTTGCCTTCTCCAGCAAACTATTCAAGATCTGCAAAAATACAGCTTCATCCATTGAATGTACCTCTTTCATATTCTATCATCGTCAATAAAAACACTTTTTTAATAAAGCATAACGCTAATACGGTCATTATCCTATATTAAACAAGTGTACCTACTATTATAATGATATTTTTGAAAAAATCAATGGCATTCTGCAAAATTTTATGGTTTTTTTACAGATTAGCAAAATATTCCTCAATTTGCTCTCTTGCAGCCTTCAAACTGCCCTGGAACATCTCCTTCGAACCGCCGCCACGGCCATCAAGGGCCTCATTCATCGCCTTACCTGCTGCAATAACATCCACATCTCTGCCGCCCATTACATAACGATAACCGTTTTCATCATCCCCGTCAAAGCATCCACAAAGGCCGCTGCACTTCTCAACCAGAAGATTAAAAGCATACCGCATGTTGCTCTTGTCCATATGCTTATCAAAAAAGCATATATTCTGTTCATTATCCGGCAGCGCTGTAATCTTCTCCTGCAGGATATCCATCTTCATCCCAGTCATCTCCTGCTTCAGCGCCAGATTCTCATTCTTCAGCTTCTCTACCGCAGCAGCCACTTCATAAGGCTTCGCAGACAACTGCGCGGAAATATCATAAACATTACGTTCCTTCTCAAGGGCATCTGCCAGTGCTCTGAAACCGCAAAGCATCTGAATGCGCACGCCACCTTTGTACTTCTCCATCCCCGTCAGTCGAATCATGCCGATCTCGCCGGTAAAATGAACATGGGGTGCACAGCAGGCACAGATATCATAGCCCGGGATCTCCACAATACGAATCGGTCCGTCTATCTCCTTCTTGCTGCGGTAAGGAATCTCCATCAGTTCCTCCCTTGAAGGCCATGTAATCTTCACCGGCAGATTCTTCGCAACTGCCTCATTCGCTTTATGCTCGATCATACGGAGCTGTTCCCTGGTGATCACACCATCAAAATCCATGGTCACGGCTTCGCTTCCCAAATGAAAACCTACATTATTCAGCTTAAAGTATTCATGAATAAGTCCGGATACAATATGCTCGCCCGTATGCTGCTGCATATCTGAGAAACGCTTCTCCCAATCGACACAACCTGTAACCGTATCGCCTTCCCATAGCGGTTCCTTCACCCAATGGTAGATCACTCTGTCCTTCTCCAGTACCTTCTCTACCGGAATATCATTGAGTGTGCCTCTGTCGCAGCTCTGACCGCCCTCTTCCGGGAAAAACATTGTCTGGTTCAGTGTGATCTTATATAAATCACCATCCTGCTCACAAGATAATACGCACCCCTCAAACAATGTCTGGTGGCTATCTTCATCAAAAAGTCTGATTGTCTCTATCATTCTCTTCAAGTCCTTTCCTGAAATGTCCTGTTGAAATTTATCGTCTGCCAAACAGCCGCTCAAAATCTCTTTTAACTTCTCTATAGATAATACTATGGAATACATAATCACCAAAATAGCGTTGCAAAATGGATGTCCCTCCTCTTAATACATCCGACTCACACTTGCCGAGCCTCTGCAATTGACCGGTACCATGTAAATCAGCAGCAGAAGCTAAATCTCCGAAAGTGCCGATTCTGTCAGCATCCTCCCGGAATTCTAAAATCGGTGAGATATCCTCTCCCTCATCTGTCTTCACTTCTATGTAACGGATGCCGGAAAATCCATCACCGCGACAGACCCAGCCGATCTTCCTGGCGGGCTGTCTGACTGCTGACAAAGCCGGTACAATCTCTGTCGTAATCCTTCGTATGGCATCATCCGACAACGTCCATATTCTCTGTATCTTCTTCAATAACTGCCGATCCGAATAGGCCGCCTCCGTCCTATCAGAATGCCTTCCCTGCTTCAGCATTAAATCTGTCTGCGGCAGATCCGGCCGGATATCCAGCAATTCTGTCACATCATCGACTCTTGACCTTATCAGTGCAGTCAGGCTGGCACAAACATTAATCTCGATGTTCGTCACACTCAGCTGTTCCAGTCTATGTATAATCCGGTCATAATCACCTGTATACAATGTCAGAATAGATTCACTGTTCCCTGTCCACTGCTTACTGCGCAGTCTCCTCAGCTTACTCTCCGTATATTCCGCCAACAGCACATCGACATGCCCGTCAAATATATTCTTCCTGTCCATGGCACGCATCGTCTGATCTCTGATCATATCCACAGCAATCTCTCTTGCCGTATCCGGCCCCAAGGTCAGCAAATCCAGGTCATAGCAATACTCTCTCCTGTTCCTGATCATATGTTCTTCAAAATCAAAAGATACCCCTGTCTTATCTTCGATCCTGTAGATGCCTCTGCCTCCGGATACAACAGCCTCCAGCGTCTTCGCCTCCGCTGAACCATTGTACATGCACACCGACAATGTTCTCTGCCGGAGATTCATATTCCCGCGAATACATACCTTCCCAGTATCATCAATACTATAACCATCAAACAGACGATAAATATTGTCAAAATGTGTCTGAATGATCGACTCATACGTTCTCAAAACACGCGCAAAGAAATGACAGGCATATCCAAAATTGATATTTACTTCCGACGCTGCATAATTTCTTCCGTACGCAAGGGCCTTCACATAAAGCCTCAGATTGTTCTGCTCCAGATAATCCAGAATCCAATTCTGACTGCAGTGATTGGCCAAAATGCCCACCAGATAACAAATACTCTCATCATACCGCTTGTCCGATTTATGGGCATCCATCCATATATTCAACTGTTCCGCGCTGAGTCCCGATAAATAGCAGGCCATAAAGAACTGATGAAATACGCTGTATCTGAAATGAACAGTCTGTGAACGCCGTGTAATAAAACCAGCGGCCTCTATCTGAGTACAAATCTCTGACTGAGTACAAATCTCTGACCGCTCCCAGTTCAAAAAACGTTCTTCACTATCCCCATTGACATAACTATCCGCTGCATATTCGCACAAAACAGCAAAAATCCTGTCCCGATTCTCCGGTGAACAGCTCATAGACTTCATTCTCATATCTATATAGGCTTCCAGAAGCCGTCCAGGCATCCGTCGGATCTCACAGCTCCTATTCCTCTCCTCTCCACCAATCATCCTTAAAGCCGCATCACGCTCAAGCCACCGGATAATCTGCTCATCGCTGACAGGATCAATCGTATAATACACAAAATCCGAATGGAAATCTCGTCTGTCACACTGCATTCTGGAAGCAATGATCACCGTATTGTCTGTGTCATGGCCCAGACAATACCGCAATCCCTTCCATCAAGAAACACCGGCAGACAATCTGAATCATCCCTGCAGTCCTCCAGATAATCCCTCAGCAGCAGCCACATCAAATAGGACTTCCCGCCTCCGGGCTCTGAAGTAATCACCATGCATTGGCCGCCCAGAAGATGCTCATAGGCTCTCGCATCCCCATTTCTGCTGATATCCAGATCATAGCACAACTCTGAAAGCGCCTCATCCGAACAGACATGCAATACATTCATACAGCATATACGCATCGCATGCCTGTAATTCTCCAGGGCCTCTCTATCCATCCATTTGTTCCTTGCAGCAGAATTGTCCATATAGTCTGTATCCTTTCGTGCCAATCTGTATTTCTACACCTCAGATTCAGCAGTATCCTAGTTTTAGATTCTCGCCAGAAGTTCGGTTGGCGTAAATGCCATAACTTTACTCCGGGTGAAATCCTTCAAATTTCTTGTGATAATATAATCAGCATGGACAGATTCCGCCGTTGCACTTTGAACGGCGTTCTCAAAATCTTTCCATTTCATATTCACAGCTCTTTCCAGAACTGCCGGACTGAAATCTGCAAATTTAAAAATCAGATTCATCTTACGAAACACTTCCTCAATCTGATCTGGTGTCAGCTGCTTTCTCATGACATACATCATATTGGCATAAGTCAATGTTGAAAGGTAGCCCTTTGCCTGTTCTGTTTCGCAGAGTTTCCAAACCATCGAAGAATCTTTGACAAATTCCGATCGATTCAGAAGAACATCCAACACAATATTGGTATCAATCAACAGAACCATACTTTGCCCTCATGCTTTCTGCCTTGACCTCATCCAAGTCATAGTCTTCCTTCAAAATTCCAGTAAGAGAATCTGTCAGATAAGACACAGTGGCATCTTTCGGAATAAACCGACCGACTTCCCTTCCATTCTTTGTCACGATGATTTCCTGTCCGGACATCACAAGATTCAGATACCTTCCGAAATTGTTCTGCATTTCGGTTGCAGTTGCGGTTGCAGTAATCATATCATCGCCTCCTTATTTTAGCTAATTTTATTATACTTCAAATTAGCTATTTTATCAACCTGTCCGCAAAATGTATTTCTGTAAACTTCCTGAAATATTACTTCTCGATGGTTTCCAGGTCGACCATGGGACTTTTCCAGTCTATTAAACTACTGTCTAATATTCCACATCCCGATGGGACTTTGTAAACACAGCATCTGGGATATCTTCCCTTCTGTATGTTCTTTGTATCGTTTTATTGACACAGCGTTCCTGCGGCATAAATGCCAATGACTTTTTGATGAACTCAGCACATTGCTCTTTGCCGCCTATGAACCGATAGTTATCGGAAATATCTCTGATATCGATTGATTTAAATTGACTGTCCAGTGTTACCATACCTTTTTCTTCAGCAATAATCTCTCTCAGACTCTTTTTCAAGTCGCGAAATACATAGGTATTACTTTCGAACATCGAATCCATGGTATTGTTTTGTTTAATCTATAAACCAAAAACATTCTCACACTTCTCAAGTACCGCCGCAATAACCTGATCCATATCGTAGTACTTGTATTCACCCAGACGTCCGCCGAAAATTACTTTTTCTTCCGCATCTGCCAACTTCCTATACGCTGCATAAAGTGCACCATTTTTCTCATCATTCACCGGATAATATGGCTCGTCGCCCGGTTTCCACTCACTGCTGTATTCGCGGCTAATTATCGTTTTCGGCAGATCATTGCCATTCTCATCCTTGCCGAATTCGAACCATTTATGCTCAATGATACGCGTCCAAGGTGTCTCTCGATCTGTGTAGTTCACTGCTGCATTGCCCTGAAAATTCGGCTTGTCAAGCAGTTCATTCTCAAAGCGGACAGAGCGATACTCAAGTGTACCCAGCTTATAATCAAAGTAAGCATCAATCGGACCGGTATAGACCACTTTATCTGCCAACGCATCCAACTCCGCCTTCTGCTCAAGATAATCTGTGTCCAAACGCACTTCAATATCCTCCAGCAGGCGTTCTATCATCTTTGTGTAGCCGCCTACCGGGATTCCCTGATAAAGTGCATTAAAATAGTTATTGTCAAATGTCAGACGCACCGGCAACCGTTTGATAATAAATGCAGGGAGCTCTTTGCAGTCACGCCCCCACTGCTTCTCCGTATACCCTTTAATCAGTTTTTCATAGATATCACGTCCGACCAGTGAAATTGCCTGTTCCTCAAGATTCTTCGGTTCCCCTGTAATCTCGCTTCGCTGTTCCTCAATCTTGGCTACTGCTTCCTCAGGAGTTACAACGCCCCACATTTTATTAAATGTGTACATATTAAACGGCAGCGAATACAACTCTCCTTTATAATTAGCTACCGGGCTGTTGGTAAAACGGTTAAACTCTGCAAACTGTGTAATATACTTCCAGACCTTCTTATCATTGGTATGAAAAATATGTGCACCGTACTTATGTACATTAATGCCTTCAATATTCTCTGTATAAATATTACCCGCAATATTCGGACGTTTATCGACAACTAAAACGGTCTTGCCATGAACCTTGGCCTCATGGGCAAAAATCGCACCATACAAACCGGAACCTACTACTAAATAATCATATTTCATCTCTCGATCTCCTTCGTTTATTTATCTGCCATTTGCATTATGAAATAAAACATTCTCTATATCATATCTTTTATAAATTTCAGCCAACTGGTCATACTGCTGCCTGCTTACCTCTTGTATATACGCCAAATAGCCTTTAATGTATCCCAAATCTCCATGGCCCTTCACAAGATAGTCATAGAGCATACGCTGAAACTTTTTGTATTTCTTATTACCGATCGTTAATGCATTGCGATTATTATCCAGAACAATCCCTGTCACCTGGCGTTTACCATTCTTCCCCATATAATAAGTCTTTTCATGATTCATCTTGAAACCATACTTGATCATTAACTGTTCTGTCTGCTTCAAAACCTGTTCATCTATGAAAGACATCGATGAAATAACAATATCATCTGCATATCGGGTGTATCGAAAACTGCCAAAGCCATCCAGCATTTGCTTCAATTCCAGATCAAATGCATACATCAGCATATTGGCAATCTGCGGAGATGCCACACTGCCAACAACCAGATTCTCACCTCTATATAAGCAAATATCCAGGATCAACTCAATATCCTCATCTGCCATCCCAAGCTTTCTCGTCAGACTCTCATTGGATTGAAAATACTGCTTCAACATTGTTCGGGAAATAGTTGGAAAAAAGTTAGTAATATCCGTATGCAGCAAATATCTTCCTTCTTTATGTACCGCTGCATTCTTTCTGACAGAATTCCCTTTACTATATGCGGAACTGTATTCAGATACGGGAAAATAAGCAAAAATATTTCTGAGAAGCCAGTGCTGCAGAACCTTTAATTCCTTAGAAGGCTGCAGGATCAGACGATAGCGTCCATTTTTCTTCGGAATATAATATTTTGCATATAAATTATTGCGGGATGCAATAATGATGACATAAGATTCGTCAATACCAATTCCCTTCGCAATCCTCTCACTCAATCTCATAATACATTCACCCTGCTCTTCTGACACTTATTCAGGCGATTAAAATACATAATCCTGAAATCATTAAATTCTTTCCTTGAAATTCGAAACATCACATTGTAACAGGAAATATTCTTATTTAAAATATAATAACCATCCTGTCGAAGCAGCATATCCATCTTCTCCATCAATGATAATACCTGCCGGATACTTCTGATCTTGTGATCCGCTGTATTCTTAATCGTATACCCTTCAAAATCCTTTAAACGCTTATATAATGTCTCAATTTCAAAATACTCAACAGGCTGAAATAATTCAACGATATTGGCCAATTCATAGATCAGGCTTTTTAATTCAACAGAACCCGCATTATCATTAATAGCAATCGTCAACGGTGCCTTGGCTATCTCCTGAACTTTGAAATTATACTCATGGCTGTTCTTGATCCGTTCCAGGCCATTGTGCCTGATAATACTGCTTTCATTCAATGATTCCAGCTTCTTGATTGGCCCTTTTGTAATGAATGAATTCTCATAATCTGCATTGTCCTCATTAATCACCATGGTCTTTCTTCTGCAGTCTTCATCCATTACAAAAGCACCCAATTCACAAAATGTTCCCGGGCTTTCTGCCACAATGATAATACGATCACTGATTTCTGCCAACATCTTTTCAAAAGAAAAAATGTCCTCCGACAGATCCTGCACATACAATTTCTCTGCAATAATACACAGAACAGCTTCATTCTGTGTACCATAGTGATTCGCTATTCTGCATTTTCTCAAAGTTCTGATCGTATAATTACGAATTGTCTCCTCATTGTCAACCCACTCCTTGCCGCATACAAATATCAGCCTTGGCGCCGATAAAAAAGGCTGTTCCCGGCTCGAAATCGTCTTCTTTCTCAGCCTGACTTTCAGGCTTTGAATCAGTTGACATATTACCTTATCTTCCAGTATATCCATCTTCTCTTACCAACTATAAAAATAAAAAGAGACTCTACATTAAACCGGAAGCGAGTTAAAGGACTCGAACCAATGCTGGCATCGGTTCGAGTCCTTTAACTCGCCACGAATGTCAGCAATCCTTCATTCTCTGAACTCAACTCAGAGAACCAAAGGCCATAGACCTTTAGATTAATACTAGAATCTCTTAGCTTTATTTTATCATATGTATTTCTATTTGGCTACTTATTCCAGGCTTAAATTATGCTGGATATGGTAAAAATCAATATCCTTCACATCTGACCGATAAATAACGATATTAATCTTCCCATCCGGATATGTATTGTGGAAACCACTGATTTTCAGCGTCCATAACATAACTTCCAATAATTCCTGCTTTGATGGCTTTCCATCTCGAAAGCGCGTAATCCCCGCCCCCATCAAAGGAATATTTAATGTCCGACCCGCATAAATCTCATCAATATTCTTCCAGAACCGCATCCAGAATCCCACATACTCCTCTGCGGATAAATAAGCTTTATTATCCTCATCAAACTTTGTAAAAGCAGTCAGTACATAATTCTCAAATTCTACAACACTGCCCAGAGGATATCTGACTTTTCTTCCTGCTTGTCTGCCCGGCACACATTGACGATGCTCCGGTTTGTTTAATAAAGCGTCCTGCTCTATTGTGTTCTCCAGCTGCTTCAGTTTTCCTGCTTTCCTGATTCGCTCAATATACTGCCCATGCAGCGTTTTCCTGGCCACGATTCGATCATCCACCAACGTATCATAAAAATCATTGGCTCCAATGACCGACAGTTCGCCGATGCGTTTATCCGGATCTCGTTCCAACAGTTCAAAAATATCGCCCTCTGCAATTCTTACAATCGTATTGTTAATCATCTTCACCGCATGCTTTCTGTGATTGGCACTATACCACATCACAGAAAATATCAACACCAGTCCAGCAACCAAAAAAGCAACCAGCTGTTTTGTAGAAAACCTGTCAATATCTTCGGCCGTTACAAAAAATGAAATCAATGTCACAATCGTACCGACAATACCGATAACCGCCAGATAATTCTTCCATAAAACGCGATCGTAAAATTCAACTTTAGAAAAAGCCTTCAAATTATTTATCCTCTAAATCACCAAACAGTTCTTCAGTATATACGCCTTCAGCAAGCATTTTGCGAAAACTCTCTCTGACAGCTTCTACATCTTCACGATAAGTCATACCGTACCAGGTATCATTGGTCTTTAACACCTTTACTGCCATCTGTCCTTTTTCAAGCAGCTGACCAATAAAAATCGGAATTAAATATTCTGCTTTTAAAGGATTCGCCGGCACTTCCTTCTCGAAAAACGCTACAAATCCTTTCTCAAGAACATTCAGAAATTCCGGTGTCAGTCCCCACATGTTCATAGATACCAGTGAATCGATATCCAGCTTGACGCCATCTGCTTCTGCGCCATCGGCAGTTTTGACAATATTCTTCGTCTCAACAACCTCTGTCAGATTGTTGTCTGCATCCATCTTGCATATACCTCGGGTAACACCGCCATTGTCTGACAATGTATTCTTCAGAACAAAACCGGCCATACAGGACTTACCGCCTTTTACAAGGTAATCATGCACGGCCTGGAATCCCTCTTTACCATAATAATCATCTGCGTTGATGACGATAAATGGCGTTGTGATCAAATCCTTCGCTGCCAGAACAGCCTGTCCGGTTCCCCATGGCTTCGTACGATCCTTCGGCAGCTCACCCGGAATATCCCTGATATCCTGGAAGGCATAATCCACGGTCACACCATTGTCTGCACAGACAGCGGCAATCCTGTCACCGATGACTTCCTTAAACTCTTCCTCAATATCTCTGCGAATAATAAAGATAACTTTATTAAATCCGGCCTCAATGGCATCATGAACTGAATAATCCATGATAATATGTCCTTTATCATCTACAGGCTCCAGCTGTTTAATACCGCCGCCAAAACGTGAACCAATGCCTGCTGCCATAATCAATAATGTTGTTTTCAAAACTTTCTACCTCCCATGTATATTTCATCAATACAATTTATCTTAATGGCTGTCCTTATTTTTAATGACTTTCACTCTAAATATTTTAACCAACTTATTCCTTTATTGCAAGTCATTTCTGTAAATGTTATCTTGTCATGCTACTTTTTTCACCCTACGATTCATGCCAAAATATACACAACATATAAGTCAATCGATAGGTTTTTCTTATTTTTATTCAAACATTTTTTCGTCTGTCATTTTCAAAATTTCATCTGGAAGTTCCTTCATACTTGACGACGCAACTTCTTCAATTTTTCTATAATGCTACCATCCTTCCCAACTGAGATTCACATCCTCAGTTACGGCACATATTACCGCACACCTCTGTATATAGCAATCTAATTTTTCTATTTTTTCGGATGACCCATCTTCTCCTTTACCTCATCTGGCACATCGATCAGTCCGAACCGATAAAACATCCCGTAGATGTAGGTCACGCCTCGAATATCGCCCAGAGCTTTTGGGCAATCTACCACTTCTTCTTTTATATTGCCCAGCGCAAGAAGCACCGAACTCCACGCCAGACTTTTGCTCTTCTCCCTTCTGTCAATCCACAGCTCCTTCGTGTACTCGCCATTCCTGCCTTTTTTAATTTCGTAAGAGAATGGCAACCCAGAGTAGGTTTTAAATTTTACCCCAGCATAGACCAGAACCACTCCCCAGAAATTCTCTTCTGTCGGATCAGCCCTCCACCGCTTCATCGCTCTATACCTCCGCTGCCGCTCTGCTCCTACACTGATTTTCTCTTTTGATGCAGTACTTGGGAAATACACGCCTTTCTGATATGGTAGGTACGAAATAACGGAGGCTTTGGAGAGTTGAAGGGTATTTGCAGTTGAGAGTACGGAGGTTTTGTAGTCTTGTGTTTCACGGTATTCTTCAAAAGTATTTTTTACTTTCTCCGCCACTTCAGATTCATACACACCGGCCGTGATGAGCAGCTTTCTTACTTTTATTGGATTTAATCCCAGTTCTTCGCCGATGGCCTGCAAGGACATCTTAGAATCATAAAATGCCACAGCAGCATCCATCTGCTCTTTCAGATTCTCCCCGGCATCGTATTCAGGCTTCAGCTTCTTCCGACCACCGCCGGGCTTTCTGGCTTTATATGCTCGTTTCTCTCCCATGATTATTCGTGCAGTTCCAGCGGCAGTCCATCCGGGTCATGAAAGAAAGTCATCTTCTTGCCGGTGTAATCGTCAACCCGGATCAGCTCACATTCTATCCCTAATTCTCTCAACTCTCTCACCGTCTGCTCCACGCTCTCCACACAAAATGCAAGGTGACGCAGACCACAGGCCTCCGGGCGGTTCACACGCTTCGGCGGATTTTCCTCTGCGAATATCTCCAGCTCCGTGTGCTCATTGACACGCAAATCCAGCTTCCAGTCCTTGCGCTCCGGGCGGTAGTTTTCTCTGATGACAGAGAATCCCAACTTGTTCACATAGAAATCTTTTGCGGCTTCGTAGTCGGATACAATGATTGCAATATGATGTGTTTTTGATAAATTCATTGTAACCGCCAAATAATGATGCGGTCAGATATAAAATTACCCCAGCCCTTTGCGAGTTGGAGTAATTCACTATAATTC
>NZ_JBBMEK010000028.1:0-22090 GCF_040096555.1 Coprococcus intestinihominis
GGACGCGATGTGTATAAAGGCTCCATAGCCAGTTCCACATCATCCATCCCGATTCCCTCGTCCTCAATTTCAACTTCCAGCCATTCATCCTGAATTTCCGCTCTGATCTCTACGTTTCCGCCTTTACCGTCATAACCGTGTACGACTGCATTCGTGACGGCTTCCGAAACGGCTGTCTTAATATCTGACAATTCTTCCATCGTCGGATCCATTTTTGCCGAAAAAGCAGCCACCGTCACCCGTGCAAAATACTCATTTTCCGCAATGGCATTCATTGTCAGACGCATTTTATCTCTCATCCCCGGCTCCGCCTCCTTCCACTGCTGCCAAAAACTGCGCTTCATCTTCATAACACGGAATAATTTTATGCAGCCCGGCCATCCGGTAAATCCTCCGAACCCCGCTCTGCATGCGAATGATATAAACAGCACCGCCCCATGCCCTGATTTCCCGATAAAGTCCGATCATCATGCCTACACCGGCACTATCCATAAAGACTGTATCCGCCAGATCAAAAACCAACAGCCGGAAGCACTGCTGCCTGAGCAGCCCTTCCGTGTACCTGATAATTGTTTCCGCCTGAAAATGATCAATTTCCCGGCCGGGCACCACAAACAAAATGCTGCGGACAATACGATATTCCATAAAAAATCTCCTCCCCATCTGAGGTTGGTGTCTATCCTTCATAAAACAATTTCGTTATTTATTTTTATTAAGGTACCTAACTATTGATTTTTTCAAAAATGTATTCTTGTTTCAATTTATAATTGTATAGGGATTTGCCACTAGTCTTTACCAACAGCAAGACCTCATGCCAGCATAGGCCTTGCCGCATTTTCCACATGAATAAGAAAAAGCATGTCCTCCCTACAATTAGAAAGTCATGCTTTTCTTTTGTGTTTTCACTATTTATTTAGTCCTAAGACCTATTCTCAATCGCAAGAAAATTATTCTCCGCTGCCGTCACCATTATCTGACAAACCATCGCCTGTATTGTCACCGGTGTTATCGCTGCTGTCATTGCTATTATCGCTGCTGTCATTGCTATTATCGCTACTGTCACTGCTATTAGCGCTGCTGTCGGCGGTATCAGATGTATCTGAACTGCTGATGTCAACGGCATCGATGCTTGATGTGTCGCCCAACTGGTTCAGATATTTTCTTGCATCATCGATCAGATCTGAGTTTGGATAAGACTGAATCAAACGTTTATAATAGCCGGCTGCATTACCGGTATCGCCCAGCAGCTGATAGCTTCGTCCCATGTAGAACACAGCATAGGAATAGCTGTCGTCCATCCGCAGGACTTTGGTCATACCATCGATAGCTCCGACATAGTCTTTCTTATCAAAACTGTCCTTGCCGTTCGCATACAGCGTTTCCGTCACAGAACTCTTTGTTGCTTCCTTGATAATATTATAAATCTTCTTCTCCTGGGCATTCGTAATGGCTGCAGGTTCGATTTCAGCGATCAGCATACCTGCATCCTGAAGATTCTGCTGTAGATAATTGCTGGCAGCTTCTATCAGTTTCTGCTCACTGGCACCGGCATCATCCACTGTATTGCTGGCAGTTGTCTCATACTGAGCTAACTGGCTCTTAAGATCGGTAATCTGATTCTGCAGATCGTCAATATTCTTATTGCGCTCGGAAATCTGGGCACTGTATTCCACAACTGCCTGATTGTATTCAGATGCCTTGGTTTTGGTGATTGAAGGCACGATCAACAGCCAGATAACGGCCGCACCGATAACAATACCAATCAAAATGTTGATAAAAGACAAAAATCCTGTGTTGTAATCTGCATAATTCTGACCTGACCCTTCCTCTATAACGATAGGATTCGGGTCATTGATCTGCATAAATTCTTCCTTACGTCCATGCTGATTTTTCTCAGGTTTGCCATGAAGGCGGTTAACCTCCTTCAGATACCGCAGTGTGGTCATATTATTTCTGTCAACCTTGACTGCACGCATCAGTACCTTTCTGGCCGCCGCATACTGCTTTCTCTGCATATAAAGCAGCCCCAGCAGCTGATAGGCCCGGATATATGTAGGGCTCATATTCACCACACGTTTCAGCTCAATGATCGCCAGATCCGCATTATTCTCCTGCATATAGCTCAGCGCCAGATTATACTTCTGGATCACCTTATTGGCAGCCTTTAACTTGGCCGGATTGTTCTGAATGGCCTGAATATAGTCCGCCGCAATATTGTTGCGCTCCTGAAAATGGACACTGATGACCCATTCACTGAGGGCTGCCACAATCTCTCCCATCTGATAATAAATCAGCCCCAGAAGATTACGTGCGTCTGTATTTCGTTTGTTATATTTCAATGACTGACTCAGTGATGTCACAGCACCGCTCAGATCTCGTACCTTTGCCTTGGCCAGTCCCTGGTTATAATGCCAGTTGGATGAATATATGATCTTCTTGGCCACCTTGTCCACATGACCGCAATGTGGGCATACATAGACATTTTCCAGGGGCATATTACACTTTATGCAATTCATCTGCTATCCCCCTAAAAGCGCTTGTTTCCTGATGCAATTTTAACTTCCTTCATCATATCCTCCAGGATGTCCGTTACATCCCGGAGATCATTCTTGTAAATCGCCTCTTCCGCCTGATCAATTTCAAGGCTTGGCTTAAATTTCTTCAATTCTTCTTCAAAATTAATCATCTGTCCGTCCTTCCTGCATCGTCTCTCCCTGTCGATGCACCATCTACCGCTGCAGTGCTTCGATCACACTGCCTGCCAGATACAGCGATCCCGCACAAATAAGTACCGCATTCGGATACTTCGCCGCCTGCTGCTCACTTGTGGTGATTGCTTCATTTATATTATATGAATGACCCACATATCCATGCCAGTTCTTTCTAAATATTGATGCAACTGTCTCAAGATCTGTCCGTCGATAATTCTCAATCTCAGTCACTGTCACGCCCTTCAGTTCAGGGATCGTGCAGAGAATTCGTATCATTTCCCCGTAATCCTTGTCACTGGCCACTGCAAAAAGCAGCCATACCGGTCTGCCCGCAAAACTAGCCGCAATGGACTCACGGAGCTTCCTGATGCCGCCTACATTGTGTGCGCCATCCACATAGACCCCCGGAAGCAGTTCTTCCAATCTTCCCGGCCAGTGCATATGCGCCATGCCCTTCAGAAAAACACCATCTTCCGTCTGCTGCAGTTCTGAATCCTGCTTCTGCAGCTCCTTTACAGCCATCCATGCCAGAGAACCATTCATGGTCTGATAAACCGCCTCTGTCTGCACATGAATCCTGTAACTCTTATTATCATACCTATCCTGCAATAAAAAATCAATGTTTTTGCCCCGATTTAAGAGAATTTTAACCTGTTCCGGTTCAATCACTTTCAATGGGCAGTGTAAAATCGCCGCTCTCTTACGAATAACAGCCATCGCTTCCGGTTCACTGCCGTCACAAATGACCGGCACGCCTGATTTCAAAATGCCCGCCTTCTCCCCTGCAATTTCCGTCAGGGTTGAGCCAAGAATTTCCATATGATCATAGCTGATGGATGTAATGATGGTTAAAACAGGCTGCGCGATATGATTGGTGGCATCCAGTCTGCCACCAAGTCCGGTTTCAATGATACCATACTCAATCCCCTGTCTGCCAAACCAGAGCATTGCCATCAGATAAAGCCATTCAAAATACGTCGGATGCAGATGTCCTGCCTTTTCGCGCGCTTTGACAACATGGAGCAGTTCCTCAAAAATTTCAGTAAACGCTTCTTCCGATATATTCTGGCCATTAATCTTCATCCGTTCCGTTGTCGTGATCAGATGCGGTGACGTAAAGAGCCCCGTCTTCTTTCCTGCCATCCGGAGCATACTGTCCAAAAATGCACAGACAGATCCTTTTCCATTGGTTCCGGCCACATGGATATAAGCGAACTTTTTCTCCGGATGACCAAATAAGGCCAGTATCTCATCCACATTCTCTTCTGATTTCACTTTTGAAAAACGAGGAATCTGATTAATATATTCCTCTGCCTCTGCATAATTCATGCTTATCTCTCCCATCCTGCAAGATTCCCCCCTGACAAAAGTCGATGATGGCCTTGTCTGGGAGGAATCCGGGATAAAACATTGTTTAATTCAAGTAATCGTAAACTCTTATTTCAGTGCTGCCAGACGTTCCTGGATCTGCGCCAGCATCTGTGTATATTTCTCTAACTTATCTTTTTCTGCCTGCACCTTATCAGCAGGTGCTTTATCGACAAACTTCGGATTGGAAAGCATCCCCTGTGCTCTCTTGATCTCTTTGTTCATCTTATCTTCTTCTTTTGTCAGACGTTCAATCTCTTTGTCGATGTCCACAAGATCCGCAAACGGCATGTAGAGAGCTGCCTGATGGATCAGTACAGATACAGCATCTTCAGCGATACCTGTCTTATCAGACTGAACTGCAACTTCGCTGGCATAACCAAGTGTTGCAAAGAAAGCCTTGGAATTCTCGAAAATATTTCTGACTTCTTCAGATTCAGATACAACAAATACTTTGGCTTTTCTGCTTGGCGGAACATTCATGCCTGTACGGGTATTTCTGATACCGCGGACAGCTTCCTTGATCAGCTCAACGGCTTTCTCATCCTCTTCAAAGTTCCATTCATCCTTGTATTCAGGCCACTTGGAGATCATAATGGATTCTTCTTCATTCTGAACATTGCAGAAAATCTCTTCTGTGATGAACGGCATATACGGATGAAGCAGCTTCAGTGCATTGATCAGGACTGTCTTCAGTGTCCAGAGAGCTGCTGCCTTTGTCTTGTCTTCGTCATTGTAAAGTCTTGGCTTCACCATTTCAATGTACCAGTCGCAGAATTCTTCCCAGATGAAATCATAAATCTTGGATACGGCAATACCCAATTCATACTTATCGATGTTCTCTGTGACATCCTTCGTCAGACGGTTCATCTTGGAAAGAATCCACTTGTCAGCCTGTGTCAGATCGGCCAGTGATACACCATCGATGGAAATACCTTTCTCGGCTGCCTGCTCAAAATTCATGAGCATAAATCTGGAAGCATTCCATACTTTATTGGCAAAATTACGGCTGGATTCCACACGCTCCCAGTAGAAACGCATATCATTACCCGGTGCGTTGCCTGTGATCAGTGTCAGTCTCAGGGCATCAGCACCGTATTTGTCGATAACTTCCAGCGGATCGATACCATTGCCAAGAGATTTACTCATCTTACGGCCCTGTGAGTCTCTGACAAGACCATGGATCAGTACAGTGTGGAACGGTGCCTTACCTGTCTGTTCATAACCTGAGAATACCATACGGATAACCCAGAAGAAAATAATATCATAACCGGTAACAAGAACATCTGTCGGATAGAAGTAATCCAGTTCTTCTGTCTTTTCCGGCCAGCCAAGTGTTGAGAATGGCCATAATGCCGATGAGAACCATGTATCCAGTGTATCAGGATCCTGTGTGAAATGTGTGCATCCGCATTTCGGGCATACAGAAGGCATACCTTTGGATACTACGATCTCACCGCATTCATCACAGTAGTATGCAGGGATTCTGTGGCCCCACCAAAGCTGTCTGGAAATACACCAGTCACGGATATTCTCAAGCCAGTGAAGATAAGTCTTGCTGTAAGATTCAGGAACAAATTTCAATTCGCCTGTTTTGATTGCATTAATTGCAGGCTTTGCCATTTCTTCCATAGCAACAAACCACTGAGGTTTGATCATCGGCTCTACCGTTGTCTTACATCTGTCATGGGTACCAACCGCATGTGTAATATCTTCGATACCACAGAGATAGCCCTGTGCATCAAGATCTGCGACAATCTGCTTTCTTGCCTCATAACGGTCAAGGCCGGCATATTTGCCGCCAAGTTTGTTGATGGTACCATCATCATTCATCACATTGATCTCCGGCAGATTATGTCTCTTACCAACCTCAAAATCATTAGGGTCATGGGCTGGTGTAATCTTAACAGCACCTGTACCTTTATCCTTATCCGCATGTAAATCGCCTACAACAGGGATTTCTCTGCCAACAAGCGGAAGAATAACCTTCTTGCCGATGAGATCCATATAACGCTCATCCTCCGGATGAACAGCAACCGCTGTATCGCCCAGTAATGTCTCAGGACGGGTTGTGGCAATTTCAATAAATCTTCCCGGCTCACCGGCTACCGGATACTTGATATGCCAGAAATGGCCGACCTGTTCTACATGTTCTACCTCTGCATCGGAAATCGATGTCTTACAGACAGGACACCAGTTGATGATTCGGGAACCTTTGTAAATATAACCTTTCTCATGCAGCTTGCAGAAAACTTCTTCTACAGCCTTAGAACAGCCTTCATCCATTGTAAAGCGCTCTCTGTCCCAGTCAGCGGAAGAGCCCAGTTTCTTCAACTGTTTGATAATACGGCCGCCGTACTCTTCCTTCCATTCCCATGCTTTCTCAAGGAAACCTTCACGTCCGAGTTCTTCTTTGCTGATGCCTTCTTCTTTCATCTTATTGATAATCTTGACCTCAGTTGCAATGCTGGCATGGTCTGTACCCGGCTGCCATAATGCTTCATAGCCCTGCATTCTCTTGCAACGAATCAGGATATCCTGCATCGTGTTATCAAGGGCATGACCCATATGAAGCTGTCCTGTAATATTTGGAGGCGGCATCACAATCGTAAAAGGTTTCTTGCTTCTGTCTACCTCTGCATGAAAATACTTCTTCTGAAGCCAGCGGTCATAAATCTTCTCTTCAATGGCCGCAGGATTATAAGTTTTTTCCATTTCCATAATTTTAATCTCCTGTCTTCTTTGTAAAGTGACTGCAAGGCCACATGCAAGCATGGGCTTTGACTCATTATTCGCGTAAAAAAAAGCCCTCACATCCAAAAAGGGCGAGAGCTCGCGGTACCACCTTTATTCACATATTCCAATGACACACATCCGTCATCGCTTCGATGCGCACAGCAATCTATCCGCTGTCTGATGCATGGCACTTCCATATGCCTTCAGAGCCTTTAACGGAGCCACCCGTTACAGCCTACTAAAACCGGTCGTCAACTCTTCGCCGCCTGTTCCTGTTCAGCCATCCTGTTCAAAAGCTACCTTCAATACACATTGCTCTAAGCGGTCTTCCAGCTGCCAAACCGCTCTCTCTGAAGAGATCCTGTATCTACTCCTCTTTCTCGCCACATTTTCTATTCTCTATATTATAATTACCACAAAAATTTGTCAAGCACGAATATCAACAAACCGTGCGCCTGACACATTCTTTCTGTCTGAAAAAGCGGCTGTACCTCATCAGCACAGCCGCTTTTTCCTTCTCTAAATATAAATATTCATCTACCTTCCCGATCTCAGTTATCTGACACCTAAGAAAGCTGCTCCATTACCCATTCCAGATCTGAAGTTGTCTTCATTTTCTCAAGAACTTCTTCATCTTCCAGAACCTCACAGATCTTGGATAAAAGTTCCAGATGTTCATCACCGATTCCGGCAATACCAAATACAAGTTCTGCCTTCTCATCACCGAAATCCACACCTTCAGGATACTGCAGGAATACGATACCTGTCTTCTTAACCGTTTCCTTAGCCTGACTGGTACCATGCGGAATAGCAACACCCATACCCATATAAGTTGTCACCAGTTTTTCACGCTCCTGCATGGCATCTACATAAGTTTCATCTACATAACCAAGCTCTGCCAACAGTTCCCCTGCTGCCCGAATGGCTTCTTCTTTAGAAACCGGCTTCTGATTCAGACGGATTCCCTGCTTAACAAGAATCTGCGGCTTATCCGTTTCTGTTGCCTCAGTCTCATTTCCCGCTACTGCGGCAGGAACATCTGATGCCGTTTCTGCTTTTTCACTCTCACTGCCGGCATGACATAACTGTTCATAAAGTGCATCCAGTGCCGGGTCAGCCAGGAAATTACCGATGGTCACAAGCTGCGCCTGCGGTGCGGATTTTCTGGCACGCTCTGCCAACGTGGTCTGAACAACGGCAACATCACAATCGAATGGAATATTATCCACTGAAGTATTGCTTACGTGAATTTGAGGACATACTTCTTTGAGACGATTTCTGAATTTCGTTGCTCCCATGGCAGATGAGCCCATTCCCGCATCACACGCAAAGATGATCTTTTTGATCTGAGATGCATCTTTGATCTCAGTCTGTACAGTCTGCCCTTTGGCTTCCGCTTTCATGGCTGCCATCTCAGACTGTGCAGCTTCCAGACTGTTCTTTCCGCCTGCCATCTTGACAATCGGTGATGCAACTGCAAATGAAACACCTGTCGCAATTCCCACACCCACCAGTACTTTCCATATATCAGAACCCGGTGTCATCATCAGATAAGCGATGATGGAACCCGGAGATGCCGGTCCCACAAGGCCGCAATCCATCATATTAAACCAGAAGATAGAAACCATATTGCCAATAATCGGTGCAATGATCACCAGCGGATTCATCAAAATATACGGAAAATAGATTTCATGGATACCACCCAGCACATGGATGATGATTGCTCCTGGTGCAGACTGCTTGGTCTTCATATCTTTACAGAAGAACATATACGCCAGTAATACACCAAGACCCGGACCCGGATTCGGCTCCAGCATGTACATGATCGACTTGCCGGCCTCCGCCGCCTGTGCTGTTGCCAACGGTGTAAAAATACCATGATTAATGGCATTATTTAAGAACAGGACTTTTGCCGGCTCAATAAAAATAGCAACCAACGGCAACAGACCATGTACAACAAGAATATTGACGCCTGTAGCAAGCACTACCAGAATTGCGCTCATGACCGGACCTACAACGGTGTATCCCAGAATCGCAAGCAGCATACCGATGATACCTGCTGAAAAGTTGTTGATCAGCATCTCAAAACCCGCCGGCATATGGCCGTCCATTGCTTCATCAAACTTCTTGATACAGAAACCACCCAATGGTCCGATGATCATGGCCGCCATCAGCATAGTGATGGATGTATCACTCATAATGGCACCAATAACAGCAATAGCACCAACAACACGACCTCTGTCGCCGCCAACCATCTTACCACCGGTAGATGCGATCAGAATCGGAATTAAATAGGTGAGCATCGGTGATACCATACTGTTTAACTTTTCATTTGGTATCCATCCGGTATCAATAAATAATGCTGCCAGGAAACCAAACGCGATCAAAGCCCCGATATTCGGCATGACCATTCCCGACAAAAACTTACCAAACTGCTGTACTTTATTTTTCACGATATACCTCCCCATAACGTCTTATACGGCGCCGCAATGGGAAATATACACTCTCTCAGCGATTAATAAACAGTAATATGGTGCGTTTCACACGCCAACAGGAATTCCTTCGGCAGATTGCCATCAGATATAATAATATCCACATCTGCCAGTCCACAAATTGTATAGGTACTCTTAATATCAGTTTTGGAAGCATCCATCAGAACCACCACCTGTTCTGCCTGTTCAATTGCTGTCCTTTTTAACATCGCCTCTTCATTGTTGCCGCAGGTAAAACCTGCTTTCATCGAATAGCCCGTCACCCCAAGAAACGTCTGATGAAAATTAACCTGTTCCAGTTCACGAATGGCTGAAATGCCATATACACTGATACTATAACGGTTCAGCTGACCACCCGGCAGCATAATGACCGGCTTCGTCAGATTCGCCAGCTCAGTGGCACAGGAAAGACCTGTTGTATAGATCAGATTGGACTGATCCGGAAAAATCTTTGCCAACTCTGTTGTCGTACTTCCGGAATCCATGAATATCGCCGTATCCGGCTGAATAAGCTTCAAAGCTTTTCTCGCAATTTCCTGCTTCGCCTGTATATTGCGCACGGCACGTCTTGTGAGATAATCATCCGTTCCGATCACCAGCTGTACAGACTTAGCTCCGCCATGGATCCTGACAATTTCCTTTGCCTCATCCAGAGCTTTCAGATCTGTACGCAATGTCATCTCAGACACATTCGAAAACTGTTCCTTAATCTGTGAAAAACTCACTGTTCCATACTTATTTACCAGTTCCACAATCGCATTTCTGCGTATTTCCATTGCATCCATCGTCGCTCCTCCCCGTCAGAATCCTGTTATCCTGACGGAATCAGAGCATTCTGACGGTTTCTATTCTTCTGTAATAAAGTTTGCAAGTAAAAATTCTTCAGCTTCAGGACACCATAATCCCTGATGAGCATCCACAATATCTGCCAGTGCTGCATAGCGGTCATCATTTCTCTCCTCTGCCGCCTTACGTAATTCATCCAGTGCAGTTAAAGGCATGGACAGATGCGTATAGATCAGCTTCTTGCCGCCCGGAATCTTCGGAAGATTCAATGTTGTCTCTGCAGCTGCATCAAGACCACCGATATGTGTGACCATAACTGCCGGATTAATGCGTTTTGCTGCTGTCAGTTCAAGGGATTCAATCATATCTGCTGTATTACCGCCTGTTGTACCCATAACATGTGTTGAATTATAATGAACATCGTAGAAATTCATAGTTGCACTGAAGTTCTTGTCAGTTGGTCCTGCAAAGAAGTTCAGACAGCCATCTCTGCCAAGAATGTCACTGGACTGTTTCACCACTGCAGCAACCGGTGCATAGCAGAAAACATCATCGTAGCCTGTGCCACCGGAGATTCTGATCAGTTCTGCAACAGGATCTTCCAATTTGCCTGTGTTTACAAAATGAAGTTCAATACCTTCCTTCTTATATATCTCAACAGGGAACAGCTCTTCTGCACGATCCAGACGATCCTGATTCAGATCTGTAACAACAACCATGGAAGGGCGTACATCACGATGCAGCGCATAGGTCAGTGCACCAAGTCCCATAGGACCTGCACCCGCCATAATGGCCAGCTTGCCGTTTTCCTTGATGCCCATCTCATGTGTATAAACACCCATCTGTGTATGATAAGCTGCGTGGAAAGCACCAATACTGCAGGACATCGGCTCTGCCAGGGAAGCCTCATAGTAAGCACGGCCTTTGTACTCTAACAGACATCCCAGTTCCATAACCTCAGCAGGGATCACACAGTAAGTTGTATCTCCGCCAAAGAATTCATAGGAGTAGCCAGGGCTCCACATTGTTCCTTTGTAGTTCAGAGCCGGCTGAAGTGTAAATTTCATGCCTGGTTTGAACTGATCCTGATGGTTCTTACCTACCTTTACAATATCACCTGCAAATTCATGTCCCATGATGGCCGGATGCTCTGCAACATCCTCATGTACTCTCTTGTGCTCTGTTCCCAGAATCGCACATTTGTAAGTTGACATACAAATGCTATCTGAAACGACCTTTACAAGGATCTCATCATCTGTAATCTCAGGAAGTTCAAACTCCTCCAGTCTCAAATCATTTGCTGCGTGTAATCTTACGCCTCTTGCCTTCATAATAAAAGCTCCTTTCTACTATGTTATTCCCGTTTTTTCACTTTTGCAACAACAAAGTTGAAAATTTATTGCTGCTGATATGACTTTTTTGTTTGATTGTTGTTTTGAAAGTTTATTACTTTTGTTTCAACAGCTGTTACACTTATAATATGCCTCTATCTCCTAAAAGTCAACGGTTATTTTCTCATAAAAGTGCACAAATTTTTGCCGTATTTTTTTACTTCAAAAGTTTTGACTTTTGAATTGACAGTTTGTTTTTTCTATGTTAAATTGTTGGGATAACACTGCAAAAAGCTCCGGCCTTTCTTAGTTAAAAGAAAAGCCGGAGCTTTTGCGTCTTATAAGGATGTTATTAATCAACAAGAAACGGCAGGAAATAGCGGATCTGCTTTTTCCACCACGGCCAGTCATGATCCACATCATATCCCCAGAAATCGGTCCATCCGTGGATCCCTTTTCTGTAGAAGATGTCTGCCATCTGACCCGTTGTACGGATTCCCTCACTCTCCCAGTTGCCCTGTCCTACGCAGAGAATGATTTTTCTTTCATTATACAGCTGGATATATGGATGATCTGAAGGCATATTCTCCAGAAAATGAACAGGAGAATTATTATACAGATTCTCATCGCACCATCCATCTGTGAAATAGGTGGCATCATAACAGCCGGACATGCCAAGCACACCGCCGAACAGATCCGGTCTTCTGAAGAATACAATGGCTGCGTGAGTTGCGCCCAGGCTACAGCCCAATGTCAACGGCAACTGTCCTGTACCGTTGATCTCATGTACCATCGGAAGGACTTCATCTACGATATAACGATAATAGCATTCCTGCACCCAGGCACGATAGCCCTTATCACCCCATGTGTCGGACCAGCTCTCCTTATCCACCGTATCAACGGAAAAGATCTGAATTTTTCCACCATCAATATAATCCTGAAGCACATCGATCATGCCGAAATTCTCAAAATTGTCACACATACTGTCCTGACATGGAAATACGATGATCGGCACCCCTGTATAACCATAAACCAATACATGCATCTCTCTCTGAAGATGCTCGCTGTACTGTGTATAATAATGTCGTTCCATTTTATTCAACCCCCTCTATCTTCCTACGCTGAGACATTCCCAGCGCATTCTGTACCTTTTATGTCAAATCATAGTTTTTCTTCTGCCGGTTGAGATAATCTCTGACAAAATCCCAATATTTTGCAGTTGTCTGACCATTTCCCAATGTCAGACCATCCTGTATCTTCCGGTTCTCCTCCGAATGCTCACACAGATGCTCGGCCTCTTTATAGCGATTGAGAACCGCATCACTGATATCCGTCGGGATATCTTCCTGACGGATCAACGTCAGAATCTTCTCATGATCTCCCAGCAGCTCCAGCACATACATATACGGTGCCAGAAAATCCTGGGTTTTCACCAGTTCAAAGGCCCGCTTCATACATTCCGCCGCACATTTGATATTGTGAAGCCGCAGAAAAACCATGCCCATATTGTGCCATGTGTCAGCCTTGAACTGTCTTGTCATCTCACTGTCATAATCATGCGTCATCTGATAGACAACATGGTGATAATTCTTCAAAGCAGCCATATAATGTCCGTATCGGTTATAGTTGTCCGCCGCAAGGCGCATTTGCTCTAAAGGATTCTGATGCTCCATCTCCGTGAGCTTATTGTAGATCCGGGCAATTTCCCCATTATCCAGATAATCAACCGCATTCAGAAGCAGACGTACAATCTCTTTTAATGGTTTGCCGGCGGATTTGTAATTAAATAGTGCCAGCGCCAGAGAATGGCTGCCTGTAATCTTATCCATCCAGAAAAACATCTTCTCATCGAAAAGATCATAGGTCGTTATATAAACATTCTTCGACAAATACCAGCATAATTCCTCCAGCGAGAAAATACGAGTTCCGGACATCTTCATATCCAGCGGAAAAACTTCCTGAGGAATGGTTGCCTCAATGACAGCCTCCTTCGCAGACTGCCCGGATACCTCCGAAGCCTCCCCTATATCAAAATGCATCTCCCACACTTTGCCTGTCGCCGCAAAAATCTCGCCAAATCCCATATCTGTCACACGGATATGGCAGTCTGTCTCTGATTGAAAAGAAGTCTCGATCAATAACTTCGTTGTCTTCGGCGGACGCTGCGGCAGAGCATCCAGTGTCATCACCGCCGTCTGCTCAAAATTCGTCAGCGGATCCCGCATTCTGATCATCAACTGTTCCTGACCGTCTATAATAATCGCTTTTCTTGAAACAGCACTGTACCAGGGTGTCCCAGCCGCTGCCAGTATCAGCTTCTGTGGTGCATGCTTATGTACCGACCGCAGATAGATATCTTTCGTCAGCAGACCGGCATTCGCTGCAATAAATCCCGGTTTTCTTCCAAAGCTTCCCTGATCAAAACTGTGATAGCAGGCACCTCGGGCATAGAGATTCTGTCCCGCAAAAACATGCCGTTTCATGGCACATAACTGTTTCAGCGAAAGATTCATCCAGCTCTTGCCGGATTCTGCCCCAGAGAATCCCTCACCTATCAGATAATAGGTTGAGATCATTCTTCTGGCTGATACTTCCTTAATCGCTTCAAGAAACTGTCTGTCCATCTCAGGCGGTACCGGATCTGCCAGTTCATGACCATCCAGATACTGGTTCAGCACCGTTGTCTCGGCTGTTACTACCGGCGGATGATGCTTCCAGGATACAGACAGATGATGATACCGCAGCCCTCGGCGATCATATTCAAACAGGCCCACATCATGGGTCCATAATTCCCGTCGCTGGGACAATGCATAATATTCATAACTCAATCGATGGCTTTCCAGCGCCAGCAACTGTGCGCCGATTCCCATTGAAGCCGCTGCACGCTTCAGCGCATCCGCTGCTGCCAGATCCACGTCTTCCATGGTAATCGTGATAAATCCGACCTCCGCACCCTCACACACAGTCTCAAGAGCCTTCAGCGTTTTCTGGAAAAATATGCCTATGAGTCCGGCCTTTTCCATACGCTCACCAGCCACATCCACCATTGGATCGTCAGCAATGCGTACAATAAAATCGCGCACCAAAACACCGTTGCCTGCCTCCGCCGCTTTTAGGGCCTGCTGCCCGGCAAGCCATTCACCATTGGAAAACAGCCTGCACAGCACTGTCGGGATTTCGTTCTGTCCATCAAAATTGACCGAATCCGGTTCTTCTTTTTCTGTATTGTAATAACTGATCTGTGAATAGTCCGCACACAGATCGTATCCAACCATTAACCTTTGTCTTTCCATGCTCTGTGTCACTCCTATTTCAGTTCAAATAACTGCTCTGTCATTTCATTGATTCTCTCATACGAACAGATCATTTCATTCACTGCCTGGCTGTCCTCTGTCTGGATTGCATGATTCATCCGGTTCAGCAGTTCCACACCGGTTTCCGGCCATGCATCCATGGCCTCTTCCCTTTGCAGTAAATGTTTCTCACCGGTTTTCTCCCCATTTTCATCCTGCTCTGAGATATAGTATTCTATCTCCTCACCTGCAAACAGTCTGAAGGTTCTGATGAAAATACCCCCAAGAATATGGCGCATCGGCTCATTGATCCACTCCGTCTCAAACTCCTGATGCAGACGGTAATGAATTGTCACCGCTGCTTTCGGACTGGTATGATATTCTGCATAGAGAAAATCAGCCAATTCCTCCGGCACCTCGGCATTCCCGGCATATTTTCTGAAAAACGGCAGAAGGATTCCCTTATCCATAAAGGCAGCTACCTCCTGCTGCAGTTTCTCATAAAATTCCGGTTCTACATGGTCTGCCTCCGAATAATACTGCAGCAGCGCCAGAGCGCATACATCTCGGGCATTCTCCACCTGATCCAGCTCTATCTCCATAATCTGGAAAATCTTCTCTCCGGATGTCTGTCCATGAACCAGATAATGATAGCCATAATATCCGAGAAATGCCCGGATCAACCGATGTCCCGGATGTGTATGATAATAAGAAACAAAAACGTCACAGCCCTCGGCCACATTATTCTCCGTAAACAATATCTCACAGAGCAGACGCTCCTCCAGCTGTTCCGCCGGCACTTCAAAATCACCGGCTGCCTTCCATATCGCATACAGCTGCTCTGTGGTTCCTGCATAAAACATGATCAGATACTGCAGAATCGTCTCGTCGTACTTGCCGTTGGAAAATGCAAAATAGGCTAATTCCACCAACAGTTCATCCTTTGCGAAATTCTTTTCCCGGATGACTCTGGAACAAAGCCGCATGATCCGTTTATCCTGAATGCCTTCGTATCCGTATTCCCGGATAGCTTCATAAGCCTTGTCAAACAGCCCTCTCTGAATAAAATATTCAATAATATGGCTGCGCTCTGAATGGCCCAGAAGCTGGATATCCAGCTGAAGCAAATATTTCTCAAGGGTCTCTCCCTCATAATTATCATAATAATAATCGATCAGATTCTTCAGGATCGTCTTCTGATAATGTCTGCTTACATCCGGCAGGCTCAGAACGCATTTGTATGTTTCAATGGATACATCATCCATCATCTGATATTTCAATGCACGTTCACTTCTGTTGAGTACCAGCATCTTATTATCCCGCCCCTGCTCATAGCAGATCCTGATATAACGGCCGGCATCCATCAGTCTGTCAATCGTATAAGGGATTGTTGACATATAACGTCCGCCCCGGGTATCCACAAGTACAATCCGATAATCATCCATATAAAGGTCCACATAAGCATCCCCCTGATCCAGCGGATAATACTTCTCCTCACCCAGCTCGGAATAATCAATGATCACACCCACGATTCCCGGATGATCACAATGAATATGATGCTTAAAAATAATCGCCGGCATCGCCTTCACAACATGCGGCGTCATCGCTTCCTTCGTCAGATAATGATGATACAAAACGGCAATGTCCTCATTAATAACACCCTTCTGCAGCTGTTCAAAAGTAAAGGCTTTGATAATACCGTCATATGCCTCGAACAATTTGCCCAGCCATTGCTCATGCTCGATCACATATCTGAACAAAAATGCCTTCTGTTTCAGTTGCAGCCGATTATCATACTGAAAATAAATCAGTACCGGAACCGGCAATTCCCTGCAATTCTTCATATCCAGTGTCGCCATATAGTATTCGTACAGTCCCTGCATCTTGATGGAAGATTTAATGCCCAGCTGATACCACTGATGGTAGATCGGATCCTTCTTCTCACCGAGAATCAGCAGATGCAGGACTGCTGAAAGAAGGTTCTTTGTCTCATACAATGAACACATCTCGATCATCGCATGCAGACACTGTCCGTGATATACATGCATGCGCAGGACAAGATCCGCAAATCTGAAAATCGTTTCGCGATTCAGGCAATCATGACGTATTCCCCAAAGGAACAGACTGATCTCAAAAGCACCCATTTCCCGGATCAGCGATGGATCCTTATTGATTATCTTAACAGCCTCCAAATACATGAGCCCGCCCATCAGATGCCTGTCATAGAGCGCTTTCGTCTGTCTGAGTACCTTAAGCTGGTGCTGTTCTTCCCTTGCATCCAGCTTCATCAGCATATAGACCAGTTCCCATCGGTCATGATATTGACCTTCCTCATAAAACTGAATAGAATCACGGACGTACTCCGTATAATGTTCATCCTGTCTGCACAGCGCATTCACATAGAGAAAATAACTGTATGCGACTGCAGAACGATATCTCAGCTCACGGCCATTGATACCATCCAGAACCTTCTGTGCTTCCTCGTTCTTGCCTTCCTCACGCAGAAAATCCGCTTCAACAACCTTGAAAAGAATATCCCTGCTGTTATTCAGACAGCCATTAATATCCTCTCTGGCATAACCAATCATCTGATTCCTGTCAATCTGATGCAGCGCATACTTCAAATACAGCCTGCACAAATGCATCCACGAAGCCTTCAACGTCTTTCTCTCAATAAAATCCACATCTCTGGCTTTCTCACGTCTGCAGCATACCGGCACCACAATACGCTGATTCAGCGTCTCAAGAATGATCTTGCCGGAAGCCACAGTATGCATTCCCGGCACAATATTGTACTCCAACTGATAATAGCTTCCCAAAAAATCCTCATCCGTCACAGTCTTCTTATAAACGCTTAAGAAATCCCCCTCTGTTGAAACGTGAATATTCACATGTCCCCACTGGTTCTTCTCGATCAGCAGATGTTCGCTGACGGGATGCTCAAGATTATCGAATTCAATCAAATCCTGTGACACACTCATCTGTACCGCCTGTTTCCGCTTCACTGTACACAGAAATTCTTCCATTGCCAGTGACATATCACTGCCCTTAATAAGTGCCGCATAAATCCGCCGATTCTTCTTATTATGCAAAAAAACACGCCCAAATTCCGGTGTCTTAAATATCTTCAGTGCCTCCGACCAATTGTCTCTGGCCAGGGATGCGAACTGATCCAGGTCATTCATCGGGCCCATGCTGGAATCGCAAAAAGGCGCGCATACCTTTACTCTGTACGGAATCGTGATCTCACCGCCATTGCTCACAATATAAAAGCATCCTTCGCACACTTCACCTGTTTCCAATGCCTGTGTATCAAAAACATAATGAATACATCCCGTTGTTCCGATCACTGTAGACTCCAGGCACTGCATCCATTTATTCGATGAGAAAATCATGGCGCGTATTTCAATATGATTGCGGCTGTTCAATTGAATCGTACCCGAATAGTGGCTGCCCGCCTCAACTTCCAGAGCAATCTCCTTCTCTGATACTTCAATCTCCGGATTCTCATACTCAAATACGCCTCTTGACAATAACTGAATCTTTTCTTTCACGTTCTCTCACCTTCTTCTCAAAATCTATCATAACTTTTTCTCTTTCTAATTCGCATAATGTATTTTATCACTAAATGCGGTTCTCTTCAATCTATAGACGACAAAAAAGATGCTCTGCGGCTGTCAGATTCTGTCAACAGCCACAGAACATCCTCTTATCACTTGCCTATGCAAATTCCGGAAGCAAGCACTGGTGCTTCTGTTCAATTCCTGTCATTCGATAAATAAATCCCGGCACTTCTGCCATCTGCTTATAGGTCACAACCACACGATTCTGCTCCAGACGTTCTGTCTGCTCCAACAGAGGACTCAAAACCGTATCCTTTGTAAAAAGATAAGTTGAACGAATAGAGAGGTCAAAAACCATATATTCCTTCTTACTGTTCATCCTAAAAGCCTGACGCTCATAATCTACAACAACGCCCGGTCTCAGCTGGTTGATGGTCAGCTGCAAATAAAAATCTCTGAAAATCGACTCTCTGGCGGAGGCCATCCATTCATAATCACCATCCAGGATCCGTTCAAACTCTTCTTCCGACAACCGTGTATAGCTCTTCGTAATAAGCCCTTCCCGCTTACTCTTCTTCTCAAGGATCAGATGGTCTGTATCCCAATCAGTCATCATCACGCAATAGCTGTCCGTATTCTCCTGATTCACACTGACGGCATCTGTCAGATAGTTGATCTCTCTGTTAAAAAATACCTTCCGGACAACCGAAATCCTGGCCGGACGGAACTTCTTCTCCTTATGTAAAGTATCGATAATATGCTTATATTCTTCCTTTGGAATAATATTGTTCTCTTCATAATACATTTCGTCAAACACCGATCTTCTCACCTTTCCCTTTCACGCTAATGGATTCCCCCTTCCATCAGCCTTCTTTGTTCTTCATTTGACTCTCTTATTGTACGATATAATTGTGTATTTATGATGAGAAAAGCCTAAAATGTTTCTAAAAAAATAAAGACTGTCGAAACAGTCTTTATTTTATAATTTATAAATATTTCATTAGTTTATTTACGCTTGATAATCTCATGACGACCAGGGCCATTGGATACCATTGTAATCGGAACTTCCAGCTCCTTCTCAATGAACTCAATATAGTTACGGCAATTCTCTGGAAGATCTTCATACTTCGTGATGCCGCGGATATCACATTTCCAACCTGGTAATGTTGTATAGACCGGTTTTGCCTTCTTGAGGAGACGTGTTGTCGGGAAGTCTCTTGTCACTTCACCATCGATCTCATATCCGATACATACAGGCAGTTCATCAAGGTAACCCAGTACATCCAGTACTGTCAGGGCTACTTCTGTTGCACCCTGTACACGGCAGCCGTATCTTGAAGCAACCGCATCAAACCAACCCATACGTCTTGGACGTCCTGTTGTAGCGCCGAATTCGCCGCCGTCACCGCCGCGCTTTCTGAGTTCATCAGCTTCTTCGCCAAAAATCTCAGATACAAATTCACCGGCACCAACTGCACTGGAATAAGCCTTAACAACTGTAATAACATCCTTGATCTCGTATCCAGGAATACCTGCACCGATTGCACCATAAGATGCCAATGTAGATGAAGATGTAACCATAGGATAAATGCCAAAATCCGGATCCTTCAGAGAACCAAGCTGACCTTCAAGAAGAATTCTCTTATTCTCTTTCAATGCCTGATGTAAAAATGCAGATGTATCACATACATAAGGCTTGATCATATCTCTGTATCCAAGCAATGTCTGATAAATCTCTTCCGGATCAAGCTTCTCCTTGTGGTACAGATGCTCAATCAGGACATTCTTCGTCTCTACAACACGATAAACTTTCTCTTTGAGGCCTTCCTCATCAAAAAGTTCACTGACCTGAAAACCAATCTTTGCATATTTATCAGAATAAAATGGCGCAATACCTGACTTTGTTGAGCCAAAGGACTTACCGCCAAGTCTTTCTTCTTCATAAGCATCTAATAACATATGATATGGCATCAAAATCTGTGCACGATCTGAAACAAGAATCTTCGGCATTGGCACATTTCTTGATGTCAGACTCTCCAGTTCCTCAACAAGATATGGGATATTCAATGCAACACCATTACCGATGACACTTGTGGTATGATTATAAAAAACACCGGATGGCAGAAGATGTAATGCAAACTTGCCATAGTCATTGATAATCGTATGTCCGGCATTACTGCCGCCCTGGAAACGGATAATAATATCTGAATCCTCGGCCAACATATCTGTAATCTTGCCTTTACCTTCATCTCCCCAGTTCGCTCCAACGATTGCTCTAACCATAAACTTACTCAGCTCCTTATATGTTTTTACATGCTTGATGCATGTATTTCTAGTAAATCCTGTCGATAATACTCTATTATTTTATGCTATATTCCAACAAAAGTAAATAGCGGATTTACATTTTATTACTCTTTCAGTAAATCTTCCAACTGAACATTGAGACAATCTGCCAAAACCATCATAACGCTAAGTGTGGGGTTGCATTTTGCATTCTCAAGATCTGATATATACGTTCTATGCAGACCACACATATCTGCCAGGGCCTGTTGTGAAACACGGCTAAGCTTGCGATAACGCTTGATGTTATAGCTTAACCGCTGTTTCATCCTTTCTATTTCACCTTCTAGTTCTAGTCTTCGTTCATTCATGTGAAATGTCCTCCATTATATCTATATCGTCTATCAATTTGGCGCAATTAACGAAAATCACTTTGACTTTTGTTAATGATTGAATCATTTTCCCATTCAATGTTACCAAAAACCAGGGCTCATTTCAATAGTCTATTTACAAAAAGTAACTTTTTTGCCAGACATTTTCTCCTTACAGGCATACAAAAACTGCTGTATATTCAGCGCCAAATCCGAATATACAGCAGCTATTATTTGATCAATAATCTGAACCGGTCCTAAAGGCCTGTCAACATATTACACCGATCAATGATAATTAGTTATATTTGTAGAAACCTTCGCCAGTCTTCTGACCAAGTTTACCACCACGAACCATCTTTCTTAACAGTGGATGAGGACGATATTTGGAATCGCCTGTCTCTGTGTAAAGAACATTCATGATTGCAAGACAGATATCAAGACCAACTAAGTCACCTAATGCAAGAGGTCCCATTGGATGGTTTGCACCAAGTTTCATAGCTGTATCAATACCTTCAACATCAGCAACACCGTCAGCATAGATACCAACTGCTTCATTGATCATAGGAATAAGAATTCTGTTTACAACGAAACCAGCAGCTTCTTTAACCTGTACAGGTGTCTTACCGATAGAAACTGAAATCTCTTTAATCTTCTCAACTGTTTCATCAGGTGTATTAAGACCTGCAATAACTTCGATCAGTTTCATAACCGGTGCCGGATTGAAGAAATGCATACCAATAACTGGTCTGTTAACGCCTGCTCCGATTTCTGTGATAGAAAGGGAAGAGGTATTAGATGCGAAGATTGTTTCTGGTTTGCAGATAACGTCTAATTCTTTGAACATTTCATGTTTAACGCCAAGATCCTCGTATGCAGCTTCAACGATCAGATCACAATCTGCACATTTATCCATAAGACCTGTTGTGATCTTACCTAAAATAGCATCTGCTGCTTCCTGAGCCATCTTACCTTTAGCTACTTTCTTGTTAAGACCTTTCGCGATCTTCGCTTTACCGCCTTCTGCAAGTCTCTCAGAAATATCACATAATACAACTTCATAACCATCTGTCTGTGCAAATGTCTGCGCGATACCTGAACCCATTGTACCTGCGCCAATAACTCCTACTTTCATTGGACTAATACCTCCTGTAACAAATAT
>NZ_JBBMEK010000029.1:0-21705 GCF_040096555.1 Coprococcus intestinihominis
ATATCCTTTTCCGTAGTATCTAAAAATAACACTTTCATCTTCAAAGAAAACCCAGTCACAATTAGTATCATTGATAATTCTTGCAACCGCTTCTTTTTTTGAAGAACCCGGCAAGAATTTTGCAATATATTCGACAGCTTCGCACATTGATTTGAAATTAAAGACCTCTCCGCCCTCTTCCTCTTTGCAGATTGCAATATAATCGTTTTTTGTATATCCCTTTACTGCTTTCATTCTATTACACCTCTTGCCTTTTATTTTTTTCCTGCTATAATCTAATTAAGCACTTGGGGCGGTTAGCAGGATTGTTTAGGTATCCGCCCCTCGTGTGTTCCCTTTATTCTATTTTACTTTCTTACCTCTTCAAGGATTTTTTCAATATGTTCTACTGTATGTGTTTCTCCGTTTGTTCTCGCTACTTCTCTTATTGATACTAACATTGCTATCAGATCTGCTTTACTCATTTCGTTCTCCATGTTTAACTCCTTTCCTGCTGTTCCCTTGCTACAATTATATAATACACCCATTGAGTGCATTTGTCAATCATTTTCTACTCATTGGGTGTATTTTTTACAAGAAAAAAACACCGTAACATACTGTTACAGTGTCCCACTTTCATCAGTCAGCCATTCCATGCTCACGCCCAGTGCTTTAGAAAATATTTTCAATTCATAATCTGTTACGATTCTTGTGCCTCTTTCTATGCGACTTATTGAATCTCGTTCTATCGCAACTCCGGCCACCTGCATACGCGCCGCTAAATCACTTTGTGTAATTCTGTTTTTTGCTCTCGCCAACCTTATGCGTTCCCCGCACAAGTTATCTTTTCCCTTGTATGCGTATATCTTCATCCGGTACGCCCCTATCATGTGTTAATAATCAGAATTTTTCTTGACTTTACCACATTTCAAAAGCATAATTGTGTTAAAGGTCAGCATGACTATAATTTTCACATTTATCTAGGAGGATGCACTATGGATTTATTCACAAAAGCTGATAAGCAAAAAGAGTTCCCTGATAGTAATACCGTTCTTATACATTTGAAAAGCAACGGAAAATTCAATGTAACTATTCACGATAACTTTCTTACGGTAGAGCCGCGTGGTTTCACTAATGCTGTTAATAAGGGACTGATCGGGCAAAAGACCTATGATCTCAATAATGTTTCCGGTGTACAATACAAAAAACCCGGATTTACCACTGGATATTTGCAGATTGTTCTCATCGGCGGCAGAGATGCACGAAACGGCGTCTCCGGAGCTGTAAAAGATGAAAATTCCATCACTTTCTCTAAAAAAGAGGATCATCTGATTCTTGAAATAAAAGAATATATTGAAAATTATATCCATGAACGCTCCGCTGGTTCCGCTACAGCCTCTAATCTTGATGAAATACGAAAGCTTAAAGAGTTGCTTGATATTGGAGCAATCACAGATGAGGAATTTGAAGCCAAAAAGGCTCAGTTGCTTAGCATTTAAAGAAATCACAAAAAGCCCCGGCATTTTGCCGGGGCCTTTCTGTTTGTCACATGTCTGATATTATTTCACATATACATTTCCATCATAGTATGCCGCGATCCATCCAGACGGTACCAGAATCCATATATCACTGCCTACATTCTTGATAGCCTGACACGTTACCTGAGTACCTGCATCCAGGCATCCATCATGATCTTTATCATGTCTCCGTCCGTCCAGTGTCAGCTGGCTGTAGCTCTTGGTTGGGCAGCCTGTTCCTGCTCCTGTTCTCACTTTCAGTTCAACCTGCAGAGCGTACACTGTTCCCACTTTGTATGTCGGCGCCTTGTTGGAGCTGTTTCCGGAATTTGATCCAGCCTGTCTGATATACGATGAATCTACAAAACCATAAACCTTTTTAGCAATCAGGATATAATACCAATCATGGCCGCTGTTGTCCTTGATCGTATCGCAAATATCCACCAGGTTTCCTGCTCCCAGTACCGGCCAGGACTTGATGCTTGTGGAGCTGCCTGCCCAGGTCTTAACCGGAACATTGTCCTGTGTGATTTCTCCCACCCACTTCGGAGTCTTATTGATTCCTCCGGATGCTGATCCGTTGGAAGTTGTTCCGGAGTTCGTTCCAGAATTAGAACTGTTTCCTTTACCGGTTGCTTTGGATGCATAGTCAGGTATTCCGTATCCACGGATATATCTGCCGTTAATTGTGATCTTTCTTGTTCCGACCAATCCGCCGCCCATGTTGCACTCTCCTATTAGAATCTCTCTGGTGTTCTTATTGACCTCCAGAACAATTCCGACATGATCCGGCCAGCTTGTACAATCCGTTGTTGCATAATTCGTTCCATCTTTCCAATAATAGAACACGAAATCTCCAGTATCTGGGATATATGCATCATTTTCAACCCACCGGCCCATTTTCTGGAACAGCTGAATCATATATCCACAGCTGCACTCTCTTGGAATAATGTCCGTGAGTCCGGCCTTGATTCCCGCTGCGGATGCTCCTGTTGCACAGTAGTCATCTGTTGGTTGTACTTTGTACCCTCTGGCCAATGGCAGGCAGCTATTGTATAAGTTGATAATGACCATGTGTGATCTATCTGACCGTTTCAGTCCGATCCATCCTCTCATGTTGTTTGCTACCATCTGTCTCAATTCATTCTCTGTCATTCCTGCGCTCTCCTTTTCTTCTCCTACATACTGCTTGATCCATTTCACACAGCACTGATGTCTGGACTGATACATCTTGTCTCCAACCTGGTTGTTGTTTGATGTATCCTGCTGATCCAGGATCAATGATGCATAGACGCTATCCGGCGTGTACGGTTTGGCCGCACGTCCGAAAATTCTTTTTGTCGGTTTCGGGCCTCCCAGATGTTCAATCTCGCACCACATCATCTGAGCTGGTACAGTATTGACTCCGTATGCCACGGCCTGTTTGATGTATGTCTCCATCAGCTGCTCAAACAGCTCATCTTGGCATTTCTTTCCGCTCGGTGTCGTGATGATTGCGATCAGCGCCGCTTTCTCTGTTGCAGATGGATTCCAGCCGATCGCCTCCCAGTCCTGGCTCAGTCTGGACTCAATTCCTGCAGTGTCAGCTCCGCGAAATGCTCCCGGATCCTCTTTCAGAATCATCTGGCAGAGTTTTCTGGCCTCATTGCCATAATTCTGTGCCCAGCCCAACGTGCAGGTTTTTTCATTCGCTGAGTTTGCTCTCTTTCCGGCGTATGCTTCGTATCTACGTTGTCCATATTCCTGACCGCCAGACTCCACTCCTCCGATAATGTTCGTCAATATTTCAAGTTGCTTTTTGTCCATGATCTTCCTCCAATCAAAGAAAAAGGGACGGTTTCCCGTCCCCTATTCCTGTTATTTCTCTGTCTCATCTTCGATGCACGCTGCATCTGTCAGACCCTCTCCGATGATGTACGCCACCACGGATGCTCCGGCCATAATCAGTGCTGTGACCTGTGTTGCTGTGTTCTCAGCTCCACCAGTGGCCACAATCATCATGCTCACGAATGATGCAACTGCAGTCCATAACTTTCTACTTGTCAGTTTTCTTACCCAGTTAATTTTCTTCATTTCCATGTTCCTCCTCTGATTTCTTTGTTAAAATCTCTATTGCCTTTGTGATCTGTGGCGGCATCGGAATCCCCATCAGACCCGCATTCTCCACGATGCTGATAGCCTCGTTGGAAATAAATCCGATAATCACGGCGTCACGTATGTAGTTCACATGAATCAGCATATCGAACCGGTACGCCATCAGCACGATCAGTAAAATCACGGCTTTTCTGCAGAGTCCTTTGAATCCCGCCTTGCTTTCCAGTGCTCCGTTTTTCGTCTTTGTAGACTTGTGGAACACTCCGGCCACAATCAAGCCAGTCAGGTAGTCTATGCCGATCAGAATCATCAGCGTCTGCAATCCTGTATCCCAACCACCCAAAAGTGCTGCTATGAATCCGCCGACCATTCCAACCGTGGTGCATAACTGCTCTTTCATCATCTTTCTACACCTCCCCTCTGCCCTCATACATCATCCACATCGTCCACATCAGCGTATGGCCTGCAGTAGTATTCCGTTATATCCAGCTCGTCCTCAATCTGTTCCAGCGTCTTGCTGCTCTGTCCTCTGATATACAACCGCAAGTCCGTGATGTGCGACCATAGCCTTGATATAATTCTCAGCTTAGTCATCATTCCTCTGTGATCTCTCCCATTCCGGATCTAACCAGAATATCTTTCACTTTTGTCTTTAAGAGACGTGGAACTCTTTCATACATTTTCTTTGCGTCCTCTACTGTCTCCTGGTTCATAATTTCCTGTGCCCATAACATTGCCATCATTGCAATACCATCCTTTCCTGTACATAATAAAAATAAATTGATTAGTAACTTACGCATAAACCGCCTCCGACATTTCCAGCAGGCATGATTTCAGCATCCTGATTGTTTCCTCCTGCTCCTGAACCTTTTGTTCCAGTGTCTTTTCTTTCTGTGGCTCATATTCCAGATATTTCTCCGGATTCTTCTCCACAGCTTCACGGTTTACGTTTTCCGCTTTTTCCCGGAACTGGTGGAAATCATATTCCCAGAATGTATCTGTCACAGTGATATACTGTTCTTTTTCTACCATCTGCTGATTTTCTTCTGTAACTTCCTGCCCATTGAGGCAGATTGTCACGTCCACCATTCCGTTATCAAGCGGCTGCCAGCTGACCGCCGGCTGTTCTGTTGTGAATCTTGCTTTCAATGCTTACCCTCCTTTTCGCGTATTTCATCAGTTGCTCTATTCCATACTTCTTTTTGAAGTGATTGGAATCTGAATTTTTGAACCACCCATAATATGAAATGCAGCGGTACGCCAGATCTAGTGCTATCTCCATACGCCGCTGCACCTGTTTTCTCAATCTCAGATATGCCCGTCTTGCCCGGAGGAATATGCTCCGGCGGACTTCTGTGCGGTCCCTATAAATTTTGTAGCCCATCATATCAATGCAATCTCCGTGATGCTTTCCATCTTTTCCGATATAGTCAACCTGGAACAGTTTCCAGTTCGGTTTTATCTCCAGGCCCAGCTCCTCTCTGAAAAATCGGATCAGCATGAGCATGGCCTTTTTGACGTCTACCTTTCGTGGTCCCAGGATCAGGATATCGTCCATATAAAAGATTATTTTATAGAACAGTCTTGTCCGTTTCTCCTGGCCACGTCTTTTCTGCACCTTAAAGAGCTTTTGCTGTGCATAGTGGTAGGCAAAACTGAGGTAGTAATTGCATAGCCACTGGCTCAAATATGAACCGATGGATAGCCCCTGCTTGTACGATGCAATCAATGTCTCCACTAAATAAAGCAGGTCATCATTTTTGACCTGCTTTCTCAGAAATCTCATGAGCTTTCTTGTGTTAATAGATGGATAACAGTGCCGCACATCTGCCTTGGCTCCTGCCCTCGTTTTGTCCGGATTCTTCCGAATCCATCTCTCTATTGCATTCTTTCCGTATACCTGGCCACGGCCCGGCACACTGGCGCATTGATATTTTCCTATCTTTCTTTCAAATAATTCTTTCAGAGCATTGACAGCTACATAATTGTATATCTGCTGTTTTATGCTCTCCACGCCTATCTCCCTGAGCTTTCCGGAGTTTCCGTCATACCTCATGGAGTAGTGTATTTCCGGGAAATGAACATCACGCTCCTTGATTTCCCTTGCCAGATCTTCCGCTGCTCTTTCCAGCAACGGGTCCACATTGCTCCTTTTCTCCTGGATCAGTCTGCTCACAGCCCTGACAGACAGAGGTTGACCGGTTTGATACCCGGCCAGGAATCCTGCCACATCACGCCGTTTCCATTTGTCTGAAAAGCATTCCAGCATACAGGCCATGATCCAGTCTTTATCCAGTCGTATATTTTTACAGTATCGTTTCAACTGTGAGTCCTCGTTTCTTGATACAGGAGTTTCCGGTTTTTCTACTCACTCCGCGTCATGGCCTACTGCACCATGCGCCCGTCCAGTCAGGCTCCTTGGCTCCCGGCTGGGCGGTGTGGCTTCAATCGTATTTTGGGGACATGCCCCACGCACCTGCTTTCCGGTGGCTCCGTTCCTACAGAGCGAAATGTAACGCTGAAATTCAAATAAATTTCAAGAAAATCCAGAGACGATATTCCAGTTCGTGTTCGACCAGCCATTGTTCGCATTCAGAATCCAGAGGCCAGCATTCGCGCCATTGTTCAAATTGCCCAGCGCAAGCCACAGAGGAAACCGCCCGTTTAGCGTTACAAGTCCGTTATTTATTTATAAGGGGAAAGCCCCTCTGTCAGGCTGTTGCCTGCCATTCACCCCTGGTGCCGTTCGGAGAAACGCCAGAGACGATACTCCAGTTCGTGTACGACCAGCCAGTGCTCGCAGTCAGATGCCAGAGGCCAGCAAACGCGCCATAGTTCAAATCGCCCAGCGCAAGCCACTCTCTCTGTCCTGACGTTCCTGTATCTGTATACAGTCCATCAGCAAATCCTGTGGTTGAGCCTCCGCCTGCTTTCGTAGGAATCATGATGCCCAGGTTCGGATCTGTTGTTTCTTCTGTGATATATTTCCAGGATGCCGCTGTATAGGCCACCTGTGCGATAGCCTTTTTATAATTTGCCCGCACCGTTGCAATGTTGCTGGACAGTGTGCTGGCATCCTCGCATACATAGACATCTCTGGCCGGATTCCCGTCCGCACCGGTAACAATATCCATGACAACATTCCCCAGAACCTCATAGGCTCCGATACAGGTCTCGATGCCCTGGATCTTGTATGGATCTTTCCCATTGGTGTTGCTGTTCGCAGATCCGTCTGAGCCGGCCACCTCATCAGTTGCTCCACTGTGCCATGGCATTGTTGTGATCCATGTGGTCAATGTCGTATCGAATGCCTCCGGAGCATCCACATATACTGCTGCATTGCTGTCATCCACGTCCTCAATCTTTGTAACTTTGACGCTGTATGCTTTGTTGTGTATATAGGAAAAATACCGGTCTCTGTTTGTGTTTGAACCAACGTCTCCGATGGAAACATATGAGCCGATCACATAACCAGCCGCCTGTGCCTTTGTTAGTACCACTCTCATCACTCCGGTTTCTTCTACCAGGTTCTGGTTCTGATTGCTGTATGAGGTACATCCGGCCATGATGCTCTGGCTGTGTGTGGTTGCATATTTAATAATCATCATGAGCTGTCTATAGAACAGATCCCAGCTTGTCGTGCCGCAATAGTGACCGCCCAGCTTGTGCATATAGGTTATCATTCCGGTGTAGCTGACCGGATTTCTCGCCTGTGTTGCCTGGCAGCCATTGGCCGGTGCCAGGCCTTTTGATGAATACGGCACTCCATCAATGTCTCCCGCCGCATACTTGGCATGGATCATGAATGGGCTGATTGTTCCGTCCGGATTGATAGATTCTTTCATCGGATACGGTGTCAGCTCTGTCTGGCTGTCAGAATAATGATATAGGACTGCCTCAGTAGTGTCCTCGATGCCGAACCAGGCGCTCATTGTAACCTCTCCGACCTGCACCTTGCCGTACTTGGTAAATCCAATCTGGCCCTCCAGGGCATCTACATGGTTGAAACCATTCTCGTCTACAGAAAAATTGCAGGTAAAATGATGAAATAGGCCATACTGAGCATAATCATCTCTGCCCTCTGTTCTTCCCACAGATGGCTCCGCAACCATATTCTCATTGGCATTCATTTTCACGCCCACAGGGCTTGTGGAGGTCTCCCATTTATAAATTTTTGTTGTGAATACCTTTCCGTTTCTCCTGAGTGCAAAATAATTGGAGAGTGCATTTTCAACGCCCCCTCCGTTCTGCTTAATCAGATCGATCTGTGTCTGGCCAGCTGTTTCAATTTTCGTGACGCTGGCTGCTGTATTCTGTTTCAGATCTTTTGACGCCTGCTGTGCATTGTTCAGGTCAGCCTCCAGTCCTGTTTTGATCTGGTCAGCATTCTGGACCAGATTCTGCATGGCTGTGATGTTTTCTCCAGATGTTTTGATACTTGCGTCCAGTTTTGTTTTGGCTTCTCCGGCCGCTGTCACATCTGCCTCCAGACTTCTTTCTGCCTGTCCTGCTGCCGTGATATCTGCCTCAAGGCTCTGCTTTGCTTTTCCTGCAGCTGTGGTATCCGCCTCTAAAGTCTGAGCTGCCTTGTTGGCCGCTGTCACATCTGCCTCCAGACTTCTTTCTGCCTGTCCTGCTGCCGCGATGTCTGCCTCTAATGTCTGCACCGTCTTTGTGGCTGCTGTATTTTTTTCTCCCAGGCTCTTGTCCAGGGAGGTTGCTGTTGTGTTCTTCTTTTCCAGGTTTTCCGCCAGTGTAGTCCCTTTGTTCATTTTAGCCGTCAGGTCTTTCTGGACTTCCTTGGCCTCCTGCAAATTACTGTTAAATGCCTGCTGTGTCTGCTGGTTTTTTGTCACGTCTGCATTGATTGACTTTTGTGCCGCCTGGATGTCCGCCTTTGTCTGATTGTATGTATTATTCTCATCAGACACCTCATTGATTGCAGAAACAATCGCAGCTCTGACGTCCTTTCCTTTCTTGGCGCTGGCAATCTGTTCCGTGTACTTCCTTACGTTTGCCATGTTTAACCTCCTAACTTCATCGTATGGGCTGTATCTTCCAGAGCTACCGTTTCCAGATCCTCCGGATGTCCTGGTCTCGCAAGCCTTTTTTCTTCCGGTGTCTCTTGCCAGATATCATATCCTTGGACGCAATACAGCGCCAACTCATACGGTCTTATCATTGTTGCTCTGTTGTTTTTCTTCGCTGAGAATGTCTGCATTTTTGTCTCCTCCCTTTATTCCAACTTTTTTCTTGAAATCTTCGATATCATCCACCTCTGTTCCTGATTTTGGTTGCTGTTCTTCTGTGCCGGTCTGCTCCGTATTGGCTACCGCCAGATCAATCTGTGTTTTCATCAATTCCTGGGCGTATTCTTCTGACTTCATCTGCCTCATGTGTGACTGGATTCTATCCAGCACCTTATCCATGAGGCTCGGTGGAATTGCGTACTCCTGCATATATGCCAGCACCTGTGCGTCCAGTTCTCCTGCTACATTATCCAAAATTGCTCCTACGTTCATGATTCTCCTCCTATCCCATCAATAATCCATTTCTATAGGTTTCATCTGTCCACGACCATTCTATAGCTCCGTTTCCGATGTCTCTTATATTCGTGATTTTTCTGCGCGTTCCGGTGTAAGTCGTGTATACTGTTCCAGCGTTCCAGCTGGTAGCTGTACACAGCTTTCCTTTGATATCCACGCAAGTGTTTCCCATGATTCTCAACGTGTGTTCGTTGGTGTTGTTGTAAGCTCCGTTGAAATCAATGTATCCATAGGTCGAACCGCCGTATCCTCCAGTGATTTCTCCATAGCTCATCTTTATCCACCATTCGCCATTTTTCGCCTCGAAACTTCCCTGACAACTTGCACCTTTCATGGTTACATATCCAGATGCCGTGAGCGTAAAGTTTGTGGAACTGATGCTGATTCTGTTCGACTTAATTGAAATAGAGCCAGACTCTGCACTGATCTCTGAGGAAATTTTTCCTTTTGACACTCTCAGCTTGATAGCATCCGCATTTACTTGGATACTGCTTTTCAGTGTATCCTCTGCTTTTTTCGCTCTTGTGACTTCCGCCGTGATATCGTTGGCTGTCAGTTTCAACTGAGACTCAGTATAGGCCGCCGCATATCCCATGATTTCCACGTCTGTGATGTATACCGTTGTATTGGCCACGTTATTGTAGAAATATGTATAAAAATATGACGGTGTTGCAACATTCTCAAATTCAAATGTTTTCCAGGATGTGCTCAAGTCTCCTGCATTTGTATAGTGTGACGTTCCATCTATTGTCACTCTGATTCTGGCTGTTTTCTCCTGTCCTGATGCACAGGCCGCTTTGAACCTTACTCTGACTTTTCCCTTTTTGTCGAACGGTTTCTGATACCACCGTAGATAATAGGTGCTAGTCGTGTTCGTGATCTGAGCACATGATTTTCCGGAAAACGTGTTCTGTGTGATCTGTGTATTGTTAGACCGGTACCAGCCAGCGAACTTATCTTCGCTATCTGAAAAAGATCCGTTTGTGCAATAGTTATGACTGTTGCTCTCATACATCTCAGATACCTGCTGAGTGATCTTTCCGGCCTCTACCGTGATTCTTGCGTCCACATCGTCAATCAGTTCTTTCACATTTCTCAGTACCCGGATATCCGTCAGATAGATCTGCTGTCCTGATGATCCAGTAATAGAAAGATAAAAGGATCTTGTCCCGGCGCTTGTGTAGGTAACGGTTCTTTTCAGCGTGTACCATTTATCACAGTTTACCGTTGACAGATACTGTGAGATTGTATTTCCGGAAAAGCCAAAATAACAATAGCTCGGTTTCTTTCCAGTAGGCGTGTACACCTTAACCTCTATCTCATAGGTGCCTGCCGGCAATGTTCCCAGGCTCTGCTGGATTGATGCTGTGTTTCCGTCTGTTTTGGTCATCAGGATGGCGTTCATATTCCCGGCTGTGCTCTTTGCCACTGTGGCATTGGTCGATGCCGTGAACTTTGAAACGTCCAGACTCTGGTTGTCTCCGCCTTTGATATAATCATACCGGTTCGTGATGCTTTTCTGATCCGTAACCGCCAGCTGTATCTTGTCCTCTACCGACTTGATGCTAGTTGTGATAATTTCTTTCACAGCGGTTTCCCGCTTGTCTGTATAATCATTGGCATTCTTTGTGGCCTGTGAGAATTTCCCCTCCAGTTCGGATTTATACTCAACCGTCAGCTTTTCTGAGCTGACAGAGTTGGCCGTGATCCGTTCGCCTATAATCTGTCCGTCCAGTGTCATTCCCACTGTGTACGGTCCTGCATATCCGTTGTGACTGCCTCCGATGCCCTCCTTGTTTATCTGCAGAATCTTTGTGGCCTTTTCTTTGCTCGGAGCGTCCATGTATAGCTCTCTGAGCCAGAGTCCATTTTCGTCAAATTCTTCCAGATGATATCCTCCGGCCGTTCCTGTCATTTTTGCTGTCAGGTTATCAATGGCCGCCCGGACTTCCTGATTCTGGATTTTCCGGCGTTCCTCGGCTGTTGCTGTGACTCCGGAATAGATTCTGCTCTGCTGTTCTGTATAGGTCAGCTTTCTGTTCTCTCCCAGTGTCAGTGTTGCTCCGTCTGGTTTCTGTAGAGGAATCTGCATCTCCATGACCGGAAAAACTCTGTTCATGCCGTATGGCTTGGCTCTGCACTGAATCCTATCTCCGCACTCAAAAGCATCATAGTCACTATCCATCATGGACAGGTCTACCGCTGTCAGTTCCAGTGTTAAATCCTCAAACTGGTTATCCTCCAGCCACTCTTTTCCTTTTCTGAGCAGGTTTGATGGCTCTGTTACGTCCTGCCAGGTGTTAGTTATCCACACCCACCCAAAGTTTTCCACCGCGCTCTGGTTATAAATGTAATTTGATCCACCATTTACGCTGGTAATATCCACATACTTCTCCAGAGCATCAATCTCTGACTCTCCCTCCAGACGTGCTCCCAGCGGGATCAACGCTGTGGCAATATTTTCCGCCGTTCTGCTCAGTGAGTAGTCCAGCATATTCAGCCCGAACTCAATCGGCTGGCTGCAATACTTTCCGTATTCTTCCAGTGTGATCCAGTCCAGATATAGCTTGTCATTCTCATGCCGGAGTTTCAGATATCCTCCCAGTTTCTCCACCAGTTTCTCTCTGATCGCTTTCAGCGTGTTCTCAAAGTTGGTGTACCTGTATAAGGAATCGTTTGCATCTGTAATGGTCACTTTTCCCAGATAGATCTTTTTTCTATCCTCTACCTGGTTGTTGTGAATATCCAGAAACGTCTCCAGCATCTGCCGTGGTGTCATATCATGGTACTCAGCCTGCGGCTGTATGGAGTCCGCCAGGAAACTCATTGCGCCGGCGCAATAGACATTTTTGTTTCTGTAACGGTCTATTTTTGGCTGTTTCCGGACCTCTCCGTAAAATATTTCTGTTGTATCCCGGAACACACTGACCATGCTGCTCCGGTTCTTGATCTTGTCATACAGTGGATTGTTTGGCGGTACCAAAAACTCAAAGGTTCCCGCATATCCCGTCTGCAGGTTTAGCGTTGGATTGGTCAGTACCGCCTCTTTATCTCCTGGATAGTAGAGGGTCTGACCGTCCATTTTAACTTTATACAATTACAGTGACCCCCTCCTGTACCGGATCGTGAGTGTGCCCGTTCCAGTGAAACTGAGCACCACGTCCTCTGTATTGACTGTGATATCCGCAAAACGGTTCTTTCCTTTCATCAGTGTGTAGGTTTCCCCATTTGCTGTCATTTTGAGTCCCGCTGATCCCAGAACGCTCACGTATATTGTCGGAACGAACGGCATCTGATCCGGAACGATTGTGTACGTCTTTGTCTCTCCGGCCTTGACCGTAATTTCTGTACCCTCGTCTATGATCCCAGTCTCAAAATCAAACGAATCCCACAACCAGTCCTCTGTAGAATCCGCCACATTGTACTTGTATGGGTCAGCTTTCGGAATGGCCAATGTGAATGTGCCTATCTCCCTATTTCTGTCGTATCCCTGGATAGATGCTCTGCCTGTCCAGTAGAACCCAGAGTCATTGTCGAAAATGACCTTGATTTCTCTGCCCTCTACAAGGTTTCTAAGGTCTGAAATAAAAATATCCCAGTTGTCTCTTGGTTTCTTACCGCCCAGCTCGATGCTGATCTGACGGTTTTTGAATATGCGGCGGCCTGTGATGGCTTCTGAGAAATCCAGAAAGCCATCCGCTCCAGGCACGTCCACATAATAGTTTTCCTGTTCCACATCTCCAATATAATCATTGTTTCCTATAGCCAGTCCCCAGTCATTCAGAGTGTGGAATCTTTCGCCGGTGGCCACGATCTCAATCGTGGCTCCGTTTGTAATTGCGTCCATTATAGGAATCCTCCCTCCTCTGCCAGGATACCCAGCTCTCTATCCATATCTCTTGCCAGTTTCGCTGCTACACCTCCGGTATCCCATTCGATGTTTAAGCTCTTGGCCAGGTATGGCAGATACTGAGCCAGCAATGATGTGATATTCATGATGGCGTTTGTCTGTTTTGCGTTGCTCTGGTCCATCATTGCGTTTGCATTGATGGTCATGTCTTTGCTCACGCCCTCGATTGCATCAGCCACCACTGATTTACTCTTTTCGATGCCTTTAGCCAATCCCTGCATAAAGTCCGGCATCCAGGACTCATACTCTGTCAGTGGTCCCTCATCAGGCACTGAGAAATGCAGAAATGAGCGGATTGTAGATGCCACGTCTGACACGGCATCTCTGACTCTGCCAATGGCGTTCCTGATTCCGGAAACTATTCCGTCTATGAAATCTCGTCCCCACTGTACTGCCTGGCTTGGCAGTGATGTGATAAAGCTGATTGCTGACCAAAATCCGTTCCGCACAGTTGATCCCAGGCTGCTCAGTGCGTTTCCGATTCCGGAAACCATATTGTGGAACGCCTGCACCGCTGACTCTTTCAGATTTTGTGCGGTTTGAACCACACTGCTCTTTAAATTCTCCCAGCTGTCGTGTGCGTTCTGCTTCATTTCCTGCCACTTCTGGTATGCAGATTCTTTCAGATTCTGTAGCGCCTGGATTGCAGAATCTTTCAAATTTGTTGCTGTTTGAACCACAGAATTTTTCAAATTTTCCCAGGTATTGAGCGCCGTCTGCTTTATCATGTCCCACAAACTTGACAAAGTGTCCATAAATCCTGTAACCAGAGTGACCACATGAGTGACCAATCCCTCTGCAAATGATGTGACCACCTGCTGTATTCCAGACCAGATCTGTGATGCAGCGCCCTGGATATTCTGCCAGATATTTTGTGCATCGGACGCCAACTGAGTGAAATCTCCCGTTACCAGGTCGATCAACAAAAGCACCGGTGCAAGTATCGTATTTTTCAGCAACTCCCAGGCTCCTGATGCAATCTCCGTCAGACCTGACCAGATGCCCTGCAGTGTAGTGACTGCATTCTGCCACAATTCCTGTATGGTTGTTACGATTGATGACAGCACAGGGTTTTCCATCATGGACTGCCAGATTCCTGAGAAGAAATCAGCCACCTGCTGCCAAATTCCTGCCCACCACTCCGGGATGCCCTGGAACCATGAAACCACGTTCTGCCATGCCTGCGGTATTGTATCCGTAAAGAATGAACAGATTGACTGCCAGATCTGAGAAAAGAAATCTCCGACCTGCTGCCAGATTCCTGCCCACCACTCCGGGATGCTTTGAAATTTTGATACCAGACTGTCCCATGCCTGCGGTATTGTTTCGGTAAAAAATGAACAGATCGACTCCCACACCTGAGAGCATTTTTCTTTCACTTTCTCCCATATTTCTCCAAACCACTCCGATATAGCGCCCCAGTTTTTCACAATGGCTATAATCGCGGTAATTGCTGCAGCTACACCGGCAATGATTCCGATAATCGGCCCCAATGTTGCCGCGCCTGAAATATTTACGATATTTATCACGGCCAATATGGCAGGGGCTAGAGTGGTAAAGGCGGCAATCACAGCCCCCAGTATAACCACGAAATTCTGTACCGGTTCTGGTAATTTTCCGAAAAATTCTCCTATCGTTTTTATTCCAGAGGCAATCGGCGGTATGATATTGTTAGCCAGATTCATCAGTGCCTCTCCCAGCGGAACCAGACTCTGCTCCAGCTGTCTCATGCTTGCCTCAAACGTCTGGGAGTCTGTCGTGGACTGGTCGAACATATTCTCTGCTGATCCAGCCACGTCATCATAGGTGTCCCCTACCGTAGTGAGCGACTCGATAAACTTCGCATTGCCGTCCTCGGCCATTGTACCGAATGCCAGCGCTGCTTTGTTCAGTTTGTCCTGCTGGTTCTCTGTGTTTTGAATATCTGTCACAATGGCATCAATAACATCTTTCTGTGTAGCTCCGCCCTGCTGCCACTGTTTGAATACATCCTCAACTTCTTTGCTCCAGCCTCCGGTTCCGGCTTGTACCTCCCCGGTCTTTTCATCAATTTTGCTCAGGGAATCCGCTATTGTTCCATCAACCAGTCTGGTCGTGACTTCGTTAATGGCATCGTTTACCTTGTCCAGGTTATACGCTCCATTGTCCAGTCCGTTCTGCAATAGTTGGAAATACTCCTGAGCGGAATAACCGGCCTGAGCGAACTTTCCAGAATACTCTGAGAGGTTATCCCCCAGCTCGTTTGTCTTATCCAGGCCATTCTGTGTACCCTTTACGATATAGTCCATGGCCTGCTGTGCCGTGAGTCCGTACTGCTCCATGAGGCTGTTGACACCTCGGAGAGTCTCATTCATGTCAATTCCATACAGCTCATCCAGCGTGATTGCCTGCTCTGTCAGATGTGTCAGTGTAGTCTCATCCAGATCTTTCAGGTTCTTTTTGACCGTAATGACTGCATTTGATACAGAGTCCATGGAATCTCCCACGCCCTCAGCATATACGTCCTTGATGACTCCGGCTGTTTCCTCAGCCGCTTTCCCGGTTTCTCCAAAATAAGTGGACGCTTTTACTGTGGCATCTTGTGTCTCCAGAAAAGCGTCCTTTGCTTTGTCTCCTAATTCTGTTATTTTATCCCCCAGTCCAGAAAGCTGATCGGCAGCCTCCATCAATGCGCCTGCTGAGATGGTTTTCCCCATCTCGTCCAGTTGTTCTGATGTGTTGTCTGCCTGTGTTCCTGCTTCTTTTAAGTCCTGGATGAGGTTTTTGATTGCCTGTCCATCGTCAACCGTGTCCAGAGCGTCTGTCATCTGTTTGATGTCAGCTTTTCCGTCTGTGGCTGATCTTCCAATCTTTTCAATGGCAAGTTTCAACTGATCTGATGATGCAGATCCGTTTTTGATTGCTGTTACCAGCTTACTGCCCAGGACGTCCGCATAATCATCCACGTCCGCTCCCAGAGCATCAAATAATTTGCTGAGACGTTCGGTATTTGTAGCCAGTCTGTCCTGTTCGGTGTTTAATCCGTCCAGTTCTGACTGATATCGGCTCAATGTTGCCTTGGTTGCCTCAACTTCTCGCTGGAAAGCCATGTACTCCTCCTGGCCAATCTTTCCGGCCTCCAGAGCTGCTGTCACATCTTTCTGTGCCGCCTCCAGCGTGTCCAATTTGCTTGCTGTGTCTGCTATCGCATTTTTCAGTAATTCCTGTTTTTGCGCTACCAGCACCGTATTTGATGGATCTAATTTCAGCAGAGTGTTCACGTCTTTCAGCTGTGCCTGAGTATTTTTCAGCTTGTCGTTTACACCGCTTAGGGCTTTCTGCAGGCCTGTGGTATCTCCGCCAATTTCAATCGTTATTCCTTTGATATTCCGGCCTGCTGCCATCCCGTTCCACCTCCTTAGAACTTGTCAAAATCCTCCTGTGTGGCCATTCTTGGATATTTGTATGAATCATTCTGTTGCTCAGTAAACATATCCATGACCATTCCGACCGTAACCAGATCCAGATCCCGGATAGAGATCCCGACCTGACAGCATCTCAGGAGAAATAATGGAGTGTTTAGCTCCCGGCTACTCGGTCTAAGTTTTTTTTTGCCTGACTTTTCGTCTCCTCATTCATATTCCAGAGTTCCAGAATGGCAGGCAGGATCTGATAAATGGAAAATGTGTTAAACTGTTCCAGCCAGTCCATGATATCCGGCGGTACATTCTCCGGGTCTGCGTGCTTCGCCATGACATACGCGATATTTTCAAACATTTCCAGGTCCTCAATCGGAATCTCACTTGACTCCTTATCCTCTTTTTTGCCTTTCTTTTTCACAGACTTTGCTATCTTCTGCAAATCCATGAAAAGATCTCTGCGGAATTTCATCCGGTAGATTCTCGGCACCGCTGCGGATGCCTTGAACTCTACCTCTCTGCCATCAATTTCCACCTTTTTTCTCAGCATGATCTATCCCTCCTATTTCTTTATTTCAGCTGTCTGTGCCGCCTCGCTTGTCACGGCAACCGGCTCATATACTTTGTTGTACCAACCTGTATATGTTCCATCTGCTGTGTCCGGTCCTGTCTGTACTTTTACCAGACCGTCTTTTCTCGGACTGTTTGTGATTGTCAGTGTCTCTGTTCCAGGGTCTACTGTCTCCTCTTTTGTCTCGGATGCAATAGACGGTCTGGTGCAGGTGCAGTTATATAAGCATCTGCGGATTGCTTTCACATCTCCATCAAACTCAAACAGTAGAGCGAACGGATTTGTTGTTTTGTTCGCATTTTCCGCCAGAACACCATTTTTATCCTGCTCCTCATTGAGAATTTCCACGCGGAACCAGCTCGGAATGAGTGCCATTTCCAGATCTCCCTCATATCCGTTGTTTGCGCTTGTCACATAGTACGCAATTCCGTCCGCGTAGAACTTGGAAATCTCTCCCTGTGCGTCCAGGCTGATGCTGACCGCTCCAGGAATACTTTTCGGAGTATCATACGTGTATGTAGTAGCTCCCTCTGTGGTCTTTTCTGTCTGCTTGGCCACATGAACGTTTTTAATGTTGTACTTGACTTTGTTCTCTGCTCCAGTCATTTTCTATACCTCCATTTCATATAATGACTCCCACATTTTCTCCGACTCCAGCCATTCAGATGCCGTCTGTTCCCAGGCAATGCCATATTTGTCCAGGACTTCCTCCAGCTTTTTCTCCAACTCCCAGTCTTTGTCATCTGTGTAGAGTTCAATATCCAGTTTCTTGATCTTTTTGTATGTCTTGCCATCTGCGAAAAAATTATCTGTTCCCGGTGTCAGCCATACAACAATAGGGAGCGGGATGTCCTGCATCTCTTTCTGTGTGAAATGATGATATCTGAACGGGATTCCCATTTCTCCCAGCATCTGTTCAATTTGATCTTTGGTCATAATCTCGTCCTCAGCTCCTTTTCCAGCTCATCTACTGCTGCCTCCTCTGCAGGTGCAATATGCACTATGGCCTTGGTTCTTCCGCCACTTCGCTTCTGGTGGCCTTTTTCCAGGAGATGTGTCAGAGCGTATTCCGGTTTTTCCGCATGGACAACCATTGTATGCTTTGTCCGTTTGGTCTCTCCTGTCCCGTAAGTCCATGACGCTGCATAGTCTCCTGTCAGCTTTGGAGATGTTTTATTCAGCATTTTGGCCGTATCCTCGGCAACTTCCTTGGATACTTTTTCAACCTCCAGGCCGACTGCCACGCCATAATCGTCCAGCTCTTTCATGACAGCCTTGGCCAGATCTCCAATTTTAACCGCCACCAGAATCCCTCCCGTCTTTGAATGGGTGCACCAGTTTTTCCAGTGACAGGTACAGCGCCGGTGGTTTCGTGTCGTACTTCGGCTGTACCTGCTTAATCTGATAATGTCCGGCCCGGTCTTTCATCTCTGACTCGTCAAATGTCATGTTATCCCATAACCAGTCCGTCTCATTTTCCAGAATAATCACATCGTTGACCTCGATCTGCTCCGCATCCAGTATCTCCAGTGGAACTGCCAGGAGCTTATCCACCTGGTTTCCGGCCGTTTGCGCCTGCCAGTATCTGGTCACGCCTACCGTCCTGTTTCCAAAACGTATATGCTCCAGTTTTGTTCTAGTCAGACTCCGTTCGTCTGCTTCACAGATTGTCAGCAGGCCATCTCCAAAATTTTCAAAATGCTTACTGCTGATCCGCGGCATATCCGTCCACCTTTCTGTCTATCTGCAGAGAAATGATCTCATCTCTGTAATTCTGCCAGAATTGAGGTATCTCCCCCGCTCTGGCATACATGACATAATCAAAAAGGAGCGCTTTTTCCTGAGTTTCCTCATAGAAATTGCACTCCCCTATTTTTCCGCTTATGGCAGCCATTCCTCTTTTGACCATGCCCCTCATCTTCTCATCTCCCAGGGAATCATCCCAGGTTATCTCCAGATAATTTTTGATCTCGTTTAGGAGCTTGTTGTCTTTATCGTCTGCCATAATTCATTTACTCCTTTGTCACTGTTACTTTGTAGCTCTTTGTCTGTGCTCCGTCAGTCACTTTTACAGTCACAGTATTGGAACCCTCGGACCAGTTTGCTGCTGCTCCATTTGTCACTTTCACATCTCCCACCGTGATCTCAATTTCCGCTGTGGAACTTGCCGGTACCGCTGTGATTGTGTTGGACGCGTTCTGTGTGGTTGCTGTGTATTCTGTGGTTCCTGCTGCAAATGTAGGAGACAGTTTCAGTGCACCAACTTTCAAATCTGCCAGTGTTGCGTCATCTGTCTTTGCTTTTTCTGTCTCGCTTACAACCTTAAAACGTAACGGCTGGAGATCCTTGATATCCAGAACCTGGAAAGCATTGTTATCCAGTGCGAAACCATGAGCATACAGCTTGATGAGATATACTCTCTCATCTTCCAGGAATCTGTATTCGTCAGAATATTCAATTTTTCCATTTTTAGCCATTCCAACGCCCAGGAAATACTTGGTTGCCATTCCATATACTGCCTTTCCCTCCGGAACAGCTGCACTCTGAATGATTTCAGCGTCCACCGGGAGCACAGATGCATAGATTCCATCCGGAGTCAGCATCCTTGTGGCCGGGAGCACTCTGCGGAAATAATCCACCGGATTAACCAACAAAATGAGGCTTGTGACAGTTCTTGCCTGTCCTTTGTCGTTTCTGGCCATGATTGCTGTAACATTTCCCATCTGTGTCATGTCCAGTGCAGTCATTTTGATAGCGTTTTTGTCCGGATATTTTCCGCCCGTCACAACAACGCCCTCTCCGACCTGTTTCATCATACCGATTGGCTCATCTTTTCCAGTTCCCTGTACAATACCATACTCCAGCCCGTTTGCCAGTGCCTCATAGAGCACCTGACGCACGTATGTATCCAGCCATGTCGGTCCTAAATCCAGCATAGCCTTGGAAACCGGCAGGAATGCGCTCAGTTTTTCCTGTGTTACATCTACCTCTTTGAATCCAGAGGTCAGCTCCTCGATGATCTTGGCTGTCAGCTTGCCCCATGCTGCTTTCTGCTCGCCGTTTGTATTCATCATCATTCTTGTCAGACCTGTCACTGTGGTTGCATTCAACTTGGACAGAAGCGGGTGGTTTGTCTGGAGTTCATCAAAGACAGAATCAATGATTGTTTCCGGCATAACCACCTCAACGTCATTGAGAGCCTGTTTCGGATCTGTGGATCTCATAGCCTCAATGATTTTCTCGTAATACTGTTTTTCCTTGGATGTCAGCTGGCGTACACCTCTCTGTGCCAGGATTGTTGCATCCTGCTCCACCAGCATCTCTTTGGCCTGTTCCAGAACATTGTCCTCAATCTTCTGGCACAGCTCAGTGAACGCCTCACTGAATGCTTTTGCATCGTCATCTTTGATGGCCTGATTCATTTTTTCAACGATCTTGGCCTTTTCCATTGCTAATACGTCTTTATTCTTCATATCAGTTCTCCTTTACATATTTTGGAATAATTTTGCTAACTGGTTTGTGAGTTTCTTTTCTTCCGGCTCTGGTTTTGGAGTCGGTACCGGAGGTTTTGGTTCTCCTCCCTGCTGCCGCATAGACTCCAACTGTTCCCGGAATGATTTCTGCTGTGCAATCACACCGGACAGCTGCTGCACGCGGCTCATCAGTCTCTGCTGTACATCCTTATCATCAGCCTGGTAGCTGTCTACCCGGTCAATGAGGCCGTATTCCAGAGCTTTCTCCGGTGTTAGGAATGTTTCTGCCTCCATCATGTCAATGAGCTGCTGTTCTTCCAGGTTTGATTTTTCCAGAAAGATCTGTCTGTTTGACTCCATGAGCGTATCCAGATCATCTGCTGCTTTTCTGAGTTCTTTGGCGTTTCCATCCACACTCATCCACATATTGTGAATCAATGCAGATGTTCCCAGTCCCATGACGCGCTCATCACACGCCTGCAGGATCAGGAACGCTACGCTGTAGGCAACTCCATCCACATATCCAACCTTTTTGCAGTTCTTCTGTTTCAGCTGGCTATAGATCGCCACGCCCTCTTTGACAGATCCTCCGTTTGAGTTGATATGCAGCTCAATGGTTGCTGTATCAGGAATGGCTGCAAGCTGCTCCTGGAAATACTTTGCAGATGTCTCCGATTCCTCATAGCTCCATGTGCTCCAGTTAAATGTGCCGTATGCTGTCACATCGTCATAGATGTATAATTTGTGAGTATCGTCCTCTGCTTTCTGAAAACATACAAATACTTTATCCTGTCTTGGCATTCTTCCCACCTCCTTTCTGCTGTTCTTCCAGGATTTCCTGGATAGTTGAGTAGTTTTTCGTGATGAAATGCTGGTCTGCCCAGTCCTCATCTATCGGAATCTCTCCCAGTGCTCTCAGAATCATATTCACTGTATAGATTCCGGAGCTGATGAGCTTGTCTGCTGATGTTGCAATGTCGAACATATCAATATGTTTGACTCTCATGGTGTCGATCTGCAGCTTTGTCCCTTTCTGTATCCCGTTTTTTCCAATCCTCTTGCGGTTAATCTCCTGCATAAGCATCTGTGCAAGCGGGTCCAGACAAAACGTCAGCATCTCGTCCACTGCTTTCTCTGTGTCCTGCACGTCTCCCTTGGCCAGTGTAGGCGGCATGGAGAATCCTCTGGCCGTGAAATCAAAAATATCATCATACTGG
>NZ_JBBMEK010000030.1:0-20428 GCF_040096555.1 Coprococcus intestinihominis
TCATGGGTCTGGCATTCTATATTCTGGACAAACTGAAACTGACGAACGACAGAGATGAATAAAATGCGCGAATAAAACGTGCGAAACGCAAGTTGATTCTTAGAAGAACATAAAGAAATAGCAGTTCAGAACCGGCAGCGAGAGCAGCCTGTTCTGAACTGCTATTTCTTTATGTTCTATTCTGGGAAATGAGCGTTTCGTCATCATATTTATCCCAACAGTCGAGGCCGACAGCGAGAGGTCAATCAAATTCTCCGTCCAAATTGTTCAAAGACTATGATATTGAAACAAAGAAACTATAAACTATTTCGTACCAAAAATTCTATCGCCTGCATCGCCAAGTCCAGGGCAGATATAGGCATGTTCGTTCAGGCAGCGATCCAGATGGCCGATGTAGATCTGAACGTCCGGATGTGCCTCGTGAAGAGCTTTGACACCTTCAGGAGCAGCGATAATACACATGAATTTGATGTTTCTGCCGCCATGTTTCTTGATCATGGTGATGGCATCAATAGCAGAACCGCCTGTTGCCAGCATTGGGTCGCAGACAACGATGGTACGTTCTTCGATCGGGCTAGGCAGTTTGCAGTAGTATTCATGAGGCTCGAAGGTTTCTTCGTCACGGTAGAGACCGATATGGCCGATTTTTGCAGATGGAACGAGAGCAAGGATACCTTCAACCATACCGAGACCTGCACGCAGGATCGGAACAATAGCCAGCTTACGGCCTGAGATCATTGGTGTCTTGCATTTTTCAATCGGTGTTTCGATTTCAACTTCTTCCAGAGGCAGGTCATTGAGGGCTTCAAAACCTTCCAGCATAGCAATCTCTTCTACCAGATGGCGAAACTCGTTTGTTCCGGTTTCTTTTTTTCTGAGGATAGAAATTTTGTGCTGGATCAGTGGATGGTTAAAATAAGTAACGTTTTCAAATTTTTCCATAATGCTCTCCTTTAATCAACATTTCTCTTATAGTTTTATGTTATTCATTTGCCATTCCTTCAGGCAAAATTATTCCAATGATAGTGTACGTGAAAATGTACATTTTTTCAATGATAAATCATGACAATTTTTGTTTTTTACAGCTGTTTTGAGTCGGCATGCACAATGGGTTGCCAATTACTTAAATTCGACGATGGTAACGCCGGTCTCACCCTCACCAAATGTTCCAAGACGATAACTCTTGACATATTTGCTCTTGCGCAGTTTTTCGTGGACAGCTTTTCGCAGAGCGCCTGTGCCGCGGCCGTGGATGATGGTGACATTCGGTATGTGGGCCAGATAAGCATCATCGAGATATTTGTCCAGATCGATCATGGCCTCATCAACGGTTTCACCGATCAGATTGATGGAAGTATTGACATGGGCCGCTTTATTCATCTTGATCTTGCCGGAGCCGGTCTTATTGATCATCGGTGTGCTAATGACTTCTTCGTCAATTGGCTCCAGATCACTGAAGTGAATACGGGATTTGAGAATGCCCATCTGGATCGACAGTTCACCTTTGCTGTTTGGCTGGGAGACAACGGTGCCTTTTAAGTCAAGGCTGCGAACATGGACGGAATCCCCCTGTTTGAAATCAGAAGCTGCATAGACCTTGGCCTTTTGGACAGTCGGCGCAGCTTTCTTGCGGTTGTTGGATTGATTCAGCTTGTCACGGACACGGCTTCGCTCCTGTTCAAGGGCTTTCATATCCACACCGCCGGATTTCGACAGTTTATTCATAGTACGGATGGTATGATCGGCATAATCCTTGGCATCCTGAAGAATATTCTGGGCTTTCTCATTGGCTTCGTTGAGAATCCGTTCTTTCTGTTTGGCAATGTTGTCATGCTTTTCTTCCAGACGTTTCTTCAGTGATTCCACCTGAGCTTTGTAAGCGGATAATTCTTCCTGCTCTTTCTCAATGGTGGCACGGCTTGTCTCAAGGTCAGCGATCAGTTCTTCAAAATTTTGTTCCTGAACATCAATATTCTTCTTTGCTTCCTCAATAATATGAGCCGGAAGGCCGAGTTTGCCGGAGATGGCAAAGGCATTGCTTTTGCCGGGAATGCCGATGAGTAAACGGTATGTCGGACTCAGGGTTGCCACGTCAAATTCGCAGCAGGCATTGCAGACCTGATCCGTTGTCAGGGCAAATACCTTCAATTCGCTGTAATGGGTAGTGGCCATGGTGGTGACATGTCGGTTCAGTAACGTTTTCAAAATAGCGATGGCCAGAGCGGCACCCTCTGTCGGGTCTGTACCGGCGCAAAGCTCATCGAAAAGCACCAGTGTCTTGGCGTCGGCCGCATTCAGTATTCTGACAATATTCGTCATATGGGATGAGAAAGTACTGAGGCTCTGCTCAATGCTCTGTTCATCGCCGATATCTGCAAAAACATCGTCAAAAATCGCCAGTTCCGAATGATCAAATGCCGGAATATGAAGACCTGCCTGCCCCATCAGTGTGAAAAGACCGACCGTTTTCAGAGAGACGGTCTTACCGCCGGTATTTGGGCCGGTGACAATAAGCATCCGGTAATCCTTGCCGAGAATCAGGTCGATTGGAACAACCTTCTTCTTGTCCAGAAGGGGATGGCGGCCTTTCTTGATGTGAATATAGCCATTCTCATTGAAAACAGGTTCGCTGCCATTGTAGGTACGGGACAGGGAAGCCTTAGCGAAAATAAAGTCCAGACGTGTCAGAACCGCAATGTCCTGTTCCAGCATAACAGCGGATTCACCTGCCAGTTCACTTAAAGTATCCAGAATATGTTCAATCTCTTCCTTTTCCTTGCTGCCGAGTTCCCGCAGATCGTTGTTCAGCTTGACAACAGCCATGGGTTCAATGAACAGTGTGGAGCCGGTGGAGGACTGGTCGTGGATCATACCCTGCACCTGTGAACGGTATTCAGCCTTGACAGGCAGGCAGTAGCGGCCGTTTCGCATGGTGACCAGGTTGTCCTGCAGTTTGGAACCGATATTTTGGGAAGAAACCATAGATGCCAGCTGTGAGTGGATGCGTTCGTTGGTCAGTTTGATCTGGCGGCGAATGGATTTCAATGTTGGACTGGCATCATCCGCCATGGTTTCTTCATCTATAATGCATCGACGGATTTCGTGGTTCAGATTCGACAGTGGTTCAATCTGTGCAAAAAGGCCCTCCAGCGAATCCTGATCTTCAGCATCGGCTTCACGGCGTCCGTAGGATTTCGCACGCAGTGCCACATCCAGAGTGGCAGCGATATTCAACAGTTCAGCCATACCGACGGTACTGCCAACCTTCAGACGGAGCAGGGAGCCGCGGATATCACGGATGCCGGAGAAGGAGAGACTGCCCTTTTTCATGACACGGGTCAGGGCGTCACTGGTCTCCATCTGTCCCTGAAGAATCTCAGAAATATCAGAGGAAGGCATCAGATTACGGCACAGCTCCTTGCCCATAGGGGAGCTGGCATAGCCGGTAAGCATATCTATGATTTTTGGGTATTCGAGAATACGCAATGCTTTTTCATTCATAAGTAAAAACCTCCAAAATAATAGTAAAGCATAACGGCCTTGTTGTCAAACTTTTCGTCTTCTCGGAAGAGCAAAAGTCTGATATACTATAGTATTGAAAACATTGATGAATTAGAAAGGCAGAACCCCGCAAAGAGCGGGCAGAGTGAGAGTATGAGATATATTAACGAATTAAAATCAGGCGATATGATTTCAGATATTTATTTGTGCAAAACGAAACAGACATTGAAGACGAAGGCAGGAAAGAGCTATTATTCTATGATGCTTCAGGATAAGACCGGTACAGTGGATGCTAAGGTCTGGGAACTGACACCGGGCATAGAATATTTTGAGCCGATGGACTTTATCAAGGTAGAAGGACAGGTGACTTCTTTCCAGGGATCACTGCAGCTGAATCTGCGCCGTATCCGCCGTGCCAAAGAAGGTGAATATATTCCGGCAGATTATATGCCGTGCAGCCGCTATAGTATAGAAGATATGTACAAAGAGCTGATGGGATATGTAGACAGCGTCAAAGAACCGCATCTGCATGAATTACTGGAATTATTCTTTGTAAAGAATACAGCATTTATCAAGTCTTTTAAGGAGCATTCTGCAGCGAAGAGCATTCATCATGGTTTTGTGGGTGGATTGCTTGAGCATACACTTAGTGTAACAAAACTCTGCGATTTTTATACAACCCGTTATCCGCATCTGAACCATGATCTGTTGATCACAGCAGCTATCTGTCATGATATTGGCAAGACAAAGGAATTATCCTTATTCCCATCCAATGATTATACAGATGAGGGACAGCTTATCGGCCATATTGTGACAGGTGTGGAGATGATCCATGACGCCATCCGTGAGATTCCGGGATTCCCTGTTGTATTGGCCAACGAGTTGAAGCATTGTATCGTGGCCCATCACGGTGAGTTGGAATACGGTTCACCGAAGAAACCGGCACTGATGGAAGCCATGGCACTGAATCTGGCGGACAATACAGATGCCCGTATGGAGACGATGACAGAGATCTTCGACCGTTCAGAAGATAATCTGGAATGGCTTGGATTTAACCGCATTTTTGAGTCGAATATCAGAAGAACGTCCAAATAATACGGAATGGAGTCAGGGATGGAGAAAAAGACAATCAAGAAGAATGATATATATACAATCGAGATTGAAGATCTGAGTACAGACGGTTCCGGTATCGGCAAGGTGGATGGCTATACACTTTTTGTGAAGGATGCACTGATCGGTGATACAGCGGAGGTCAAAGTCATCAAGACAAAGAAGCATTACGGTTACGGTCGTCTGATGCGCATCATCACACCGTCACCGGATCGTGTGGAGGCGCCGTGCCCGCATGCCCGCAGCTGCGGCGGATGTCAGATCCAGCATTTATCCTATGAACGGCAGCTGGCTTTCAAGGAGAATAAGGTCCGGAATCTGCTGAGCCGTGTGGGACATGTGGAAGATTATGTGATGCATCCGATTATTGGCATGGAGCATCCATATTATTATCGCAATAAGGCACAGTTTCCGGTGGGACTTGGCAAAGACGGACAAATCGTCACAGGATTTTATGCCGGTCACACGCATGTTATTGTAGACTCTGCCCATTGCTGTATTCAGGCACCGGTCAATGAGCAGCTGCTTGTTATTGTCAAAAAATGGATGACGGATCATGATATTGCACCTTATGATGAAACGACGCATAAAGGGCTTGTTCGACACATTCTGACAAGAGTTGGTTTTAAGACAAAGGAGATCATGGTCTGTCTCATTATCAACGGCAAAAAGCTGCCGCACAGTGAAAGTCTGGTAAAAGCCCTCCGTGAGATTCCGGGGATGACAAGTATTTCCTTTAATATCAATCAGGATAAGACTAATGTGATTCTTGGCAGTAAAGTGGTGACACTCTGGGGGCAGGATTATATTACGGACTATATTGGTGATGTCCGTTATCAGATTTCACCGCTATCTTTCTATCAGGTGAATCCGGTGCAGACAGAGAAACTTTACGGAGCGGCCCTTAAGTTTGCCAATCCGGGACCAAATGATGTTATTTGGGACTTATACTGCGGTATCGGTACCATTTCACTTTTTATGGCCAAGAAAGCCAAACAGGTCTATGGGGTTGAAATTGTTCCCCAGGCCATTGATGATGCCAAGCGCAATGCTGCAATCAATGATATACATAATGCTGAATTTTATGTGGGAAAGGCAGAAGAAGTACTGCCGCAGACTTATGAACGTGAGCATATCCATGCAGACATCATCGTGGTGGATCCACCGAGAAAGGGCTGTGACGAGAGCCTGCTGGCATGTATCACACAGATGCAGCCAAAGCGGGTGGTCTATGTCAGCTGTGATCCGGCCACACTGGCCAGAGATCTGAAGTATCTGGAAGAAAGGGATTATAAGGTCAAAGAGGTTCAGTGTGTTGATATGTTCGGGCACTCGGTTCATGTAGAAACTGTCGTTTTATTGGAGAGGAAATAGGCGGTTTTGACCATTTAACAAATCATGAAAATTGACCTATAATATGTTTAACAAGGCAGCCGGAAGGAGAATACAGATATGTCCAATAAATCAAGAGATAAGCATGAGAAAATGATAGAACAGGTCGCTGCGACAATGGCTATTGAAGATATGCCATTGTCACAAGCCTGCTATGAGAATTTAAGGGCTATGGCATCCGGCGAAAAGACACGTGAACAGATTACAAAAGAAATCACTGAAAAATATAAAAAGCGTCGTTGATTTCTAATCAGCCCTTTGTTATCAAACCGCCAGAATCTGCAGCAGATTACGGATAATGGAGTTGGCGTCTCCTCGGATGCCGTAATCACAATATTGAAAGATTGGCGAATTCAGGTTGGTGTTTACCGCAATGATACATTGACTGTTTTTCATGCCGGCCAGATGCTGGATAGCTCCGGAGATGCCGAAGGCCAGATACACTTTGGGATGAACGAAACTGCCGGTCTGGCCGATTTGCTCTGAAGGCTCTGCCCAGCCGCAGTCAACAACAGGTCTGGAGGCGCCCACTGAGGCGTCAAAGAAATCTGCCAGTCTGCGCAATGCTTCAAAGCTCTGTTCATTCATCAGGCCTCTGCCACCGGCGAAAATGAGTGGAGCGTCTTTGATATCTTTTGACACATTTTCGTGAATAATTTTTCTCACAAAAACAATTTTACCGGGAGCAGCATGGTTCCCTGGGCATTTTTCTGCAGTATTACCGGGAGCAGAGGCAGAAAGTTCAGCAACTTTGACACAGCTCTGAAGTAAATTCTGACGAGGTTCTGTGATGCCGGTGTCTTTGACAACGATGACTGTCGGTTGATCGTCAGAAAAAGCATAATGTGAAAAACTTTTGCCGTTGAGAGAGGGACGGAGGCCTTGCAGACGCCCATTGTCAACGCTTAAAGCAATGCAGTCTGTCAGCAGTGAAGCGGACAGACGTACGGCCATTTCGGCAGTTGCTTCCCGAAAAAGTGGCGTAGACGGCAGCAGAATATAATCAGTTTTTACGTTTTGAAAATAATGTGTGATTTCATATGTGAACTGTATGGCTTCGGCATCAACATATAACAAAGACACGGATTGATTTGGCAGTTCATGTTGAAAGAATGTTCCGTGATGCCAAGATCACTCAGATTTATGAAGGAACAAATGAAATCCAGCAACTGATTGTCGGTGGCGCATTATTCAGATAATTAAGTTAGCTTGCCTATTTATAGATAAAAAGAGAAAGGTCTGTATTTCCTATCACATACAGGCCTTTTTCGTGCATTCGTTCAAAGCATAAAATCCGGCATTGGGCTACTGTTCAATGGCCTGATAATCATCGCCGAGGGTGATGCCCAGATCAGAAGCAATCTGCGGATTGTAAATGCGTGTCAGACTCTGAGGGTCTTCAACAGGCATTTCGGCCGGATTCTTGCCGTTTACAAGGATGTCATAGGCCTGTTCGCCGGCACGGTAGCCGATATCATAGAAATCGATGGAGAGAGAGGCAAGGCCGCAGCCTGTACACTGGCTTTCCTCACCACAGATGATCGGTACGCCTGCAGGACGGGCAACAGCGTCGATAATGGACTGGTTGCTGGATACAACATTATCCGTTGGTACATAGATCACATCGCATTCAGAAACACAATTGTTGGTCACGGCCTGCAGGTCATTGGAATCTGAAAAACTGAAATCCTTGTGCTTAATATTCAGATCATCCAGATAAGCGGCGATATGTTCTGCCTGGTAAACAGAGTTGACTTCGGCTGAACAATAGAGGATACCGACCTGTTTTACATCAGGGAAAAGGTCAGCAATGATCTGTGCCTGCTGATCAAGCGGTGCAAGATCGTTGGTACCGGTGACATTGATGCCTGTGCAGCCATTCGCATCCAGCTCAATATCCAGTGCAGCGGCGAAACTTGTGACAGATGTGCCGACAACAGGAATTGTTGATGTGGCATTCGAGCAGGCCTGAAGGGCAGCTGTTGCATTGGCCATGATCAAATCAACACCGCCGTTGACAAACTGGTTGGCAATGGTTGCACATGTCTGGGAGTCACCCTGGGCGTTCTGAACATTGAATGCAACATGATTTTCTCCGAGCAGCTTTACCAATGCATCTTCGAATCCCTGTGTAGCTCTGTCCAGTGCATCGTGCTGGACGAGCTGGCAGATACCAATCTGATAGACTTTGTCGTCGGCTGCGGCTGTTGAAGTGTTTTCTGCAGCTGATTCAGTGGTTGTATTTGTTACGGATGAGTTGGTGTTGGAGCCGCAGCCTGCCAGGCAACCCATAGCCAAAGCTGCACAGGCAATGGCAGATAACATTTTTCTAATTCCCTTTTTCATTCGTTTCCTCCTTGTACGTAACTTCTGAATCGTGATGTGAAGATTACGATTGACTTTCCTTCTTAAAAATATAAACATAACTGTCGGTTTAAAGCGTTGCGCTTTAAATCGATAAATTAAATTATAACATTATTTACGCAACAATTCAACAGGGAAATCATTTGAAATTAAGTTAGTTGTATGATAGGCTGCAATTATAAAAAGTACATAAAGAGTGTAAAATATTTAAAACACATTGTGTAGTATACAAAAGTGCGATATAATAGACGTAAGATGTAATATTTTAAAGAGCGAATCGGAGACATACAAGGCTATATATGTCTGCGGATGTGCGTGATTTGAGGAGGAAAATGAGATTATGACAGAGTGCCAACAGAAGATTAAAGAATTAAGAGAAATAACAGGGATGAACAGAAGACAGTTTTGTGAGGCATTTGAGATTCCTTACAGGACAGTCACTGAGTGGGAGCGCGGAACGAGAAATGCGCCAAAATATGTTCTGAAGTTTATGGAGTATTATATTCAGAATGAAAAAGTGAAGAAAGAAAATGAACAGGAAGCTTCGGAGAACTAAGTCGGTTCTGAAGGCGTTAGTAGCCGGAATTAAGAACAAGGTGAGATAAGAGGAGTCTGTGCAGCATATCAAAGAAAATGCTGTACAGGCTCCTTTTTAGCCGATACCACCCAGTGCGATACCGAGAATCAAAACCAGAAAACAAATCGGAATGTAAATGTATTTGCAAATTGGGAAGAACAGCCCGGTAAAAGGCTTTTCACGGCCGGTGTTGACCTGCTTTTCTACATATTTTTTGCCGAGGACCCAGAAGAACATAATCCCTGCCAGACCTGCACCAAGAGGGCAGATGTAAATGGACAGTACATCCATCCAGTCGGAGACAATGCCCTGGATCAGCATGGAAACGACGATGCCGATGGCTGCGATAACGAGACAGGATGCTTTTCTTCCGAGGCCGGTTTTCTCCTGAATGGTGGCGATAGGAGCCTCATAAAGGTTCATCAGAGAGGACATACCGGCCAAAAAGACAGCCGCAAAGAAGATAATAGCAATTATTCTTCCGCCGGGCATGGCTTTGATCAGATGAGGCAGGTAGATGAATAATAATCCGGGACCGCCCTGATCGAGCTGTGCACCTGTGGTGGCCATGGCAGGGATAATGACCAGGGCAGCCAGCATAGCGGCGATGGTATCAAAAAAAGCAACTCTGGCTGCGGAAGCTGGGACGTCTTCTGTATCCGGAAGATAGGAACCGTAGATCAGAGTACCATTTCCTGCTACAGACAGAGAGAAGAATGCCTGACCAAGAGCAAAAATCCATGTGACTGGATCGGACAGTGCCTTTGGATCGACTCTGAAAATATAATGGTATCCATCGACGGCACCGGGTTGGAAAGCAACATAAATGTCGAGAATGATGAACAGGACAAAGAAAACAGGCATCATGATCTTGTTGGCTTTCTCAATGCCGCTGCCGACACCGAACATCAGAATGATCATGCAGATCACTAAAGCGGCAGTCTGCCAGAAATTATTGCCGAAGGAAGAGGCCATTGAGCCGAAAGCACCGGCAAAGCCATCAATATCGGCAGGGGCCAGAACAGCACCGGTAAAAGTCCCGATGGTATACTTCAAAATCCAGCCCATGACAACGGTGTAGCCAATAGCCATGGCCAGTGCGCCAAGAACCGGAATCCATCCTAAGGCTTCTCCTGCCTTGCGATGTCCTCTGGATTCACAGGCAATGCCGAAGGCGTCGATAGGGCCGGAACGGGTGGCACGGCCAAAACTCATTTCACTGATAACTCCCGTAAAGCCGATCAGGATGACAAAGATAAAATAAGGGATAAGGAAAGCCCCGCCTCCGTAGAGAGAGACGCGGGTTGGAAACATCCAGATATTGCCCATGCCGACTGCAGAACCGATGCAGGCCAGTATAAAGCCCCATCGGCTGTTAAAAGATTCTCTTTTTCTCATATCATATCCTTTCAAGAGTTTCGTTTATTTATTCTAAAAAATATTACTATGTTTTGATGGAAAATTCAAGTTTTGAATATGCATATCTATCATAAATATACAGCCGGAGATATCAAAGGGGCTCTTGAGGCTCAGTATAAACTGAATCCGGTCCGTCTGGCCATGGATGCTGCAAGCTTCCCAGTGGCAGCAAAAGATATGGCACATTGAGAGGCAGAGAAGTGGGGGCACCTTATTTGCCGAATAAGCTCACAGGACCGGGAAAAGCTTTTGATAAGATGCATTTTGATCTATAGAAATATAGGAACAACTTTTTTATCTGTACAATGCCGTTTTGATATTTAACAGATAGGAAGAACAGATGATATATCATTGGAAATTGATCGGATATGAAAACGAGATGAAAAAATTGTATACAAAAATGTTGTGAAAGCGACAAAATCAAAAAATTGTCATGACATCTGATTTTTATTTTATGTTAGAATATATCGCAGAACAAACAGGTTGAATAGGAAAAACAATAAGTGATTATAGAATAAATAATGGAGATTGATGACAATGAGTAAGATTGGCTTGGTATTGGAAGGCGGCGGCATGAAATGTGCCTATACCGCCGGAATTCTGGATGCCATGATGGATAATGGCGTCACTTTTGATTATTGTATCGGTGTTTCAGCCGGTTCGGCCAATGGGGTTTCTTTTGTAGCTGGACAGCGGGGCAGAAATATCCGCTTTTACACAGAGCATATTAATGAGAAGGGCTATTTTGGTCTTTCTTCTTTTTTGAAGACGGGTAATCTTTTCGGGCTCCAGTATATATATGGAACACTGACCAATTCCGGTGGCGCAGATCCGCTGGATTTTGATGCCTTTATGAAAAGTCCGATGGAATACTGGCTGGTGGCAACGGATGCTCAGACAGGCAAGCCGACTTATTTCAGCAAGAAAGATATGCATAAGGATGATTATCGTCATGTGATGGCATCCTGTGCGATTCCTGCAGTCTGCAGGCCTGTTGAGATCAATGGAAGATTTTACTACGATGGCGGTGTGTCGGATTCTATTCCTGTTCAGAAAGCCATGGATGACGGCTGTGACAAGCTGGTTGTCATTTTGACCAAGCCCCATGACTTTGTGAAGGAGCCGGAGAAAGACCGGTTTATTTACAAGAGATTATGCAGAAAATATCCGAACATCATCGAAGCACTGGATCACAGACATATCATGTACAAAGCCTGCCAGGATAAAATGTTTGCGTTGGAAAAGTCAGGTAAAGTATTTGTTTTTGCACCGGAACACGTACTAGGCGGCGGCACTTACAGCATGGATGCCAAGGAGGAAGAGGCTATTTATGAGATGGGCATCAGGGATTTTTATGTACAGCAGGAAAAACTGAAGGCTTTTATGAAGTAAGTGTTGTAGAGTAAAGTTTTACCCATGAGAGTGCCATATTCAATTCCCGGCTAGAGTGCTTTTGAAAAGTTCAATGGCGTGCTGCTCAAAAACATCGAAAAGGGATTAGAATAATCTCATTTTAATCCCTTTATGTATACCTGGAGCAACACGCCTCTCGTCTTACTTTTTGAAAGCACTCAAATCGATCATTCGATGGACAAGGGAGCTGTATTTATCGTAAAATGTCTTCAGGCTTTCTGCATCGTAGTGGCTGCAGAAATCGGCATTTTTCAGATCGTCCAGGTAACTGCTGATCCTCTGGATCAGCTGGTCAGAGAGGACAGAATAAAAGTAAGGACCGACGTCTGTATGATAGCGCCCCGGATTCTTCAGGAACAGCTTTTTACGATTGTTGAAAATGGAGAAATGTATCATCTGCTGTTTGTTGACTAATTGTTCGTCATCGACAACATAGAAGTGGATATTCCGATTCTTTTTGGAAAGAGCCAGTACATTCTCAATGTGCAGCTTGCGCTCTTCCGGTGTCATATGATAAACCACATCTGCGAAAATAATCTCACCATCATCAATATACTTCATTAAAGAGGATTTCAGTATATAGAAATCCAATGTATTCTTCTCAAAAATCTCTTCCCATGTGATCTGAAGCTGAGCCACAATAAGGGCCATAAATTCATCATGATAATCTTCTTTGGCAACGTTGATGATCTTATCCCAGCATTCCTGAGGCAGCAGATATTCAAAGCCAAGCGTCAGAAGGAACTGGAAGTTGTCCTTGGTATAAAAGTCTGTACGATAACCGTGCTGGTAGAATTCAAGCTGTTCTGTTGCATGGGCCAGAAGATCTGCTGTACGGAAAGCGGGCAGCGTGCGGACATAGATCTGATTCACTTTCTCAGGATCGAAGATCACACTGGCTACATTGACACGATTGTATTGGTCAAGGGCACAGATAATGGCTACGCGGTCCTTCACTACAATGGTATTCAATGTGTGCATGAGGGTGTTGTCATAAAAATCAAAGGAAATGGCACGGTTTGCATTGATAAAATAGTAAAGGGCTTTGAGTCCGTCATTGTTGTCGGCATAGAGAAGATCTGTGTCAATACCGACTTTCACATTGACCGGGTGCTTGGCTGTCAGATGGGAGTAGGAAGTGGAAGGTCTGTCCATGGCAAAGCGACAGACATCCAGTGTGCATAAGACATCCAGAGCATCATCATAATCCAGAAGCATCTGCGGCAGTTCATGATCAAAGAAATTGTAAATATCATTGGCCAGCGTCAGAATGCGCGGTTTATAGGTGGTCTGCTGCTTCAATTCCGTGGAAGCTTTACTGCAGGAGCTGCTGTAGTTCTCCTTTAATAAAGTATAGATGGTGTTCTCGAGATTGTCCGGACAGACTTCTGTTGAAAAAGTCTTTTCAAAATCTCCCAGAATTTCCTGGCTCAAAATCTCCTGAGCAAAAAGTGAAGCCATGCTTCTGTTGATCTCCGGGGCCATCTTGGCAGCGGGCAGCATGGATTTGTTGCACCATTTGCTTATGTAAGATACGTCATAACCAATCACATCTGAAATTGTGGACAGTTTCGAACCAGTCAGCTGGATCAGCTGCTTTAATACAGTTCCATATGCATTCATAATAATACCCCTTTGTTATTTATCAAATTCAATAGCACATTGCTTGCATACAATCGTTGTATATAGTTTAGTATGCCAACATGTTATGAAATTGTCAAGTAAAAAATTGAATCAACTAGAATTCAATTTGCAAAACTTGAGTAAAGCACACACAAATTGATTTTATTGCTTCAAAGCTGATAAAAACTTACAATAGACCCATCGAAAGAAAGAAAAAAATGTATAAAATCGACAACAATTAACAAACTTGATGGAGGGATTCGAGATGGGTAAAGTTAAAGTCTTAACAGCGAGACAGGCCGCTGATCTGATCAAAGATGGCGACACAGTGACTTTAAGCGGATTCGTTGCAAATGGTATTGCAGAAGCTTTGAATGCAGCAGCTGAGGAGAGATTTCTTGAGACAGGACATCCAAAGGATCTGACATTATTCTGGGTAGCCGGTACAGGCAACAAGGATGGCAGTCACGCCGATCATTATGCACATGAAGGCATGGTCAAGAAAGTTATCGGCGGACATTTCAATTTTGTTCCTAAGATCTGCGAAATGCTTTCAGAGAATAAAATCGAAGGCTACAATGTTCCACAGGGTGCCATTGCTCAGATGCTCAGAGATAATGCAGCACACAAAGTAGGAACCATCAGCCACGTTGGTATCGGCACATTTGCAGATCCAAGAAACGGCGGCGGACGTTTAAGTGAGAAGACAAAAGAAGATATCGTTAAGGTCATCGAACTGGAAGGTCAGGAACAGTTATTCTATCCTAGAATTCCTCTGGATGTGGCTTTTATCCGTGGTACATATGCTGATGAGTTAGGTAACATCACTTTAGAAAAAGAAATGGCTCCTCTGGATGCAACATCTCAGGCAATGGCTGTTCACAACAATGGCGGTCTGGTTGTTGTTCAGGTTGAAAGAGTTGTCAAAGCAGGTCATCTTGATCCGAAGCTTGTAAAGATTCCTGGTATTTATGTAGACGCTGTTGTTGAATGTCCGGCAGATGATCCGAAACAGTCACAGAGTATCAACTGTACATATGATCCGGCTTATGCAGGTAACACACAGGTACCTGTATCCAGCCTTGAACCAAAGAAACTGGATGCCAAGAAGATCATCGGCCGCCGTGCAGCAATGGAATTAAAGAAAAACGTTGTTGTTAACCTTGGTGTTGGTGTTCCTGAATGGGTATCTTCTGTAGCAGCTGAAGAAGGCGTAGCAGATGAAATGACATTGACTGTTGAGTGTGGTCCTGTCGGCGGTGTACCTGGCGGCGGCCTCAGATTTGGTGGTTCTGTTAATGCACAGGCTTACATGGATGAAGGTTATCAGTTCGACTTCTACGATGGCGGCGGTTTGGATCTTTGCTTCCTTGGTCTTGCAGAAGTCGACATCAACGGTGATGTGAATGTCAGCCGTCTCGGAACAAGAATCACAGGCAGCGGCGGTTTCACTAATATTTCTTCTAATTCAAAGAAAGCTGTTTTCTGCGGTACATTTACAAATGGTGTGAAGATTCAGACAGGCGACGGCAAGCTGACAATCCTTGAAGAAGGTAAGAAACATAAATTTGTCAATAAAGTAACTGAAATCACATTCTCAGGTGTAGTTGCCGGAAAGGCAGGTAAAGATGTCCTCTATGTGACAGAGCGTGCAGTCTTCGCATTGAAGGCAGATGGTATTCATCTGATCGAAGTAGCACCTGGCATCGATGTTCAGACACAGGTTCTCGATGAAATGGATTTTGCACCGATCGTTGACCGGGATGCAGATGGCAATGTGAAATTAATGGATGCCAGAATCTTCAAAGATGAAGTCATGGGCATGACAATTGAGTAAAAAACAGTTTTTTATAAATAATATCAAACAGGGAGGATTTATTATCATGGAAAACTTATTTGCAAACACAGGAATTGGCAAACACATTATCAGAACACATCATTGGGGTATTGTTTTACCTACATTGGAAAAAGCAGAAGCTTTTATGAAAACATTTGGTCTTCAGGAAGATTACAGAGGCCATGTAAAAGCTTATGATTCAGATCTGATCTTCACAAAACACGGCAACGGTGTAGACGCAGTTGAATTTATCATTCCATTATCAGGCGTTTTGACAGAGTTCAACAAAGGTAAAGGCGGTATCGCTCATGTAGCTTACCTTGTAGATGATATCAATGCTGTTTCAGAAGAAATCAAAGCCATGGGTTATGAACTTCTTGAAAAAGAACCTCAGGAAGGTACAGAAGATATCATTGTTAACTTTATCCGTCCAAAATATACACAGGGTATTCTTGTAGAACTGATCCAGCAGGTTGGTGACATCAATTACGATGCAACATTCACAAGCCGCTGGGGCAACGAAAAATAATTATAAGCGATAATGACAGGAGGAAATGTCAGTGTACACATTAGGTATTGATATTGGTTCCGCTTCCAGTAAAGCGGTGATCTTAAAGGATGGAACGGATGTTGTCGCATCAGCAGTCGTTCAGGTAGGTACGGGAACTTCAGGTCCGGGACGTGTTCTGGAAGAAGTTTTCAGTAATGTCGATTTAACACAGGAAGACATGGATTATACAGTAGCAACAGGTTATGGCCGTTTTTCTGTAGAAAATGCAGACAAACAGCTCAGTGAGATTACCTGCCATGCAAAGGGAATTTTTCACCTTGTGCCATCTGTAAGAACCATCATTGATATCGGCGGTCAGGACGCTAAAGCCATTCAGTTGGATGCAAAGGGAAATATCCAGAAATTTGTAATGAATGATAAATGTGCTGCCGGTACAGGGCGTTTCCTGGATGTGATGTCAAGAGTATTGGAGGTTCCCCTTGATCAGATGGGCAAAGTTCATTTCCAGGCAAAGGAATGGGCACAGGTCAGCAGTACATGTACGGTATTTGCTGAATCTGAAGTTATTTCCCAGCTGTCCAAGGGACTGCCGAGAGAAAGTATTGTCGCAGGTGTTCATCAGTCTGTAGCCAGTAAGGCGTGTTCTTTAGCATACCGTATAGGGGTTAAAAACGATGTGGTTATGTGCGGTGGTGTTGCACAAAATGCAGGCGTTGTAGACGCAATTGAGAAAGAGTTAAAGCAGAGTATTATTGTTGCACCGCACCCTCAGATCACAGGAGCTCTCGGAGCGGCACTGATGGCATACGAAGAATTAATGAAAGCGAATAAATAAACCCAATTTAATGGAAGGAAGGTAAAAATTTATGGAATTTAATGCAATGGAAGCCAGCGCAAAAGAATGTTTGGCATATTATCAGGCAAAACTCGATGAAGAAGCATGGGAGGCTAAAAAGAACGGTAAGCTTGTCTGTTGGTCAGCTTCTGTCGCTCCACCAGAATTTTGTGTAGCTATGGATATCGCTATGGTTTATCCTGAAACACATGCAGCAGGCGCAGGCGCAAGAAAAGCATCTATGGATCTTCTTGAAGTAGCAGATGAAAAAGGCTACAACATCGATATCTGTTCATATGCACGTACAAACCTCGGTTATATGGAACTGCTGAAACAGGAAGCTTTAACAGGTCAGAAACCTGAAAAACTTGCTAATTCCAAAGCAGCTTATGTTCCGCTTCCGGACCTGGTTATCACATGTAACAACATCTGTAATACACTGCTGAAATGGTATGAAAACCTTGCAAAGGAACTGAACATTCCATGTATCATCATCGATGTTCCTTTCAACCATACAATGCCTGTATCCCGTCATAACAAAGAGTATATTGCAGATCAGTACAGAGCAGCCATCAAACAGCTGGAAGAAATCACAGGCAGAGCATTTGATTATGATAAATTCTTTGCAGTTCAGGAACAGGTACAGCGTTCTGTATTCTGGTGGAACAAGGTAGCATCATATGCACAGCGTAAACCATCTCCACTGAATGGTTTTGACCTGTTCAACTACATGGCACTGATCGTTTGCGCAAGAGCAAGAGATTATGCTGAAATTACATTCCACAAATTTGCTGATGAATTGGAAGCAAAGGATGCTGCCGGTCAGTACGCATTCGGTGCACCGGAAAATGAAAAGCATCGTGTTACATGGGAAGGTATCGCTGTATGGACTTACCTTGGTGCAACATTCAAGGGCTTAAAGAATCAGGGCGCTGTTATGACAGGTTCTGCTTACCCAGGCCTCTGGAGCCTCGTATACACACCAGGTGATCTTGAATCCATGGCTGAAGCTTATACAAATGTTTATATCAATACATGCGGTCCTAACAGATACGAAGAATTCTACAAAGTTGTTAAGAATTCCAAGAGTGACGGTATCGTTCTCCATCTGAACAGAAGCTGTAAACTGATGGGTCTGTTAAATAATGAAGGCGCAGAATATGTCAATGCAAAACTGGGTGTACCATATGTCAGCTTCGACGGTGACCAGACAGATCCTCGTGTCTTCACACCAGCTCAGTATGAGACACGTGTTCAGGCATTAACAGAGATGATGGACGAAAATCAGTAATCAGAGGAGGAATATATAAGATGAGAACAGCGAAAGAGATCATTAATGAGTTTAAAGCAATTGCTGACAATCCTAGAAAAGCAATGGATGACTATAAAAAAGAAACCGGTAAAGGTGCAGTAGGTATCATGCCTGTATACTGTCCAGAAGAAATCGTACATGCAGCAGGCTATCTGCCAATCGGTATGTGGGGTGCACAGAAGAAACAGATTTCAAAAGCACGTACTTATCTGCCTCCATTTGCATGCTCCATTATGCAGTCTGTCATGGAATTACAGTTAGAAGGCGTTTATGATGACCTGGAAGCAGTCATCTTCTCTGTACCATGTGATACATTAAAATGTATGAGCCAGAAATGGAACCGTCCGGTACCTGCTATCGTATTTACACATCCTCAGAACCGTAAGATCGCAAAGGATGCAGCGAATGTATTTGCTCGTGAAGAGTTCAATATTGTTAAAGAGAAACTGGAAGACATCCTTGATGTTCATATTTCTAATAAAGCAATCAAAAACAGTATTGCAGTTTACAATGAAAACAGAGCAGCTTGCCGTGAATTCTCTGATGTAGCAGCAGAATATGCAGCAGTTGTTACACCATCCGACAGACATGCAGTTATCAAAGCACGTTGGTTCATGGAGAAATCCCGTCATACAGCACTTGTTAAAGAACTGATCGCAGCTCTGAAAGCTGAACCGGCTCCTGAATTCAAGGGCAAGAAGATTATCGTTACAGGTATTCAGGTTGAGCCATATGATGTGCTTGATATCTTCCAGGAAAATGGTTTTGCTATTGTAGCAGATGATCTTGCTCAGGAAACACGTAACTTCCGTCAGGATGTTCCTGATGATGACGATGCACTGATGGCACTGGCAAGAGCTTGGAATGAATTTGATGGATGTTCACTGGCAACAGATGTCAATAAACCAAAGGGTCAGATGATCATTGATGCAGTTAAGAAATACGGCGCAGACGCTGTTGTTGTATGCATGATGAAATTCTGTGATCCGGAAGAATTTGATTATCCGATCCTTCTTCAGGAATTCGAGGCAGCAGGAGTGAAAAACCTGTATATCGAGGTAGATCAGGAATCTACAGCATTTGAACAGGTTAAAACACGAATTCAGACTTTCGCAGAAATTCTGTAATAACAAAAACAGAGAGGGGTTTACAGTATGTTTGCGATTATAGCCTTTATTCCGATTATTGTAACGATTATTGTCATGGCCGGTTTTAACTGGCCTGCAAAAATCGCTCTGCCTCTGGCGTGGCTCATTACAGCCGTTGTATGCTTCTTCGGATGGCAGATGGATTTTATTACAATTGCAGCACACACCGTATCTGGATTCCTTACATCCATTGATACAATCGTCATTATTTTAGGTGCAATTTTAATCATGAACACGTTGAAACATTCCGGGGGTATGGATGTTATCAACCATATGTTCACCAACATCAGCGATGACCCACGCATTCAGTTGATTATTATCGGCTTTATGTTTGGCGCATTCATAGAAGGTGCCGCAGGTTTTGGTACACCTGCAGCACTGGCTGCCCCTCTGCTGATCAGTGTCGGTTTTCCTCCTTTATGTGCCGCCATGGTGGCACTTGTACTGAATAGCACACCTGTCCCTTTTGGTGCTGTCGGTACGCCGGCTGGTACTGCATTTAATATGGTCAGCGGAGAAGTAGCAGAATCAGGTATCGTCAATGTCGAGGCCTGGAAACTTGGATTGACAAAATGGGTTGCTATTCCAAGTGCAATCATTTGTCCAATCATCATTTTTGTAGCAATGTGCATGATGTGTAAAATGTTTGGCAAGACAAAATCCATCAAACCGGCACTGGAATGTATTCCATATATTCTGATGTCAGCAGTGGCTTTCTGTGTGCCATATATCATCTGTGCGATGTTCCTCGGACCAGAATTCCCATCACTGATCGGTGCGCTGATCGCATTGGTCATCTGTATTGTGACAGCTCGAAAGGGTATTCTCGTTCCAAAGTCAAAATTTGAATTCCCGGCTCGTTCCGAATGGGATGCAGCATGGAAATCTGCAACAGCAGAAGAAACAGAACAGACAGAAACTGAAAATAAAGTTGTGGAAAGTAAGATTTCACCGGTGATGGCATGGGTGCCATACGGACTGATCGCCATCATCCTTGTTGTGACACGTATTCCTCAGCTGGGTATTAAAGGTATTCTGAATGTTTCTACCGCACCGTTTGCGTTAACACTCAGCCATATTTTTGGCGTAGAAGTTAACTGGAGCTTTAAATGGGCATGGAATCCTGGCGTTCTGCCATTCATCCTTGTTGCACTGCTGATCATTCCGCTTCATAAGATGAAAGCAGAGCAGGTGAAAGCGGCATGGAAAGAAACCGGACAGATGGTCGGCGGCGCAGCGATCGCCCTGATGTTTGGTATCGCGATGGTACAGCTTTTCAGAAACTCCGGTGCTCAGTTCAATCACAGTGGTATGGACAGTATGCTGATCGTTATGGCAAATGGTATGGCCGATCTGTTTGGTAAGGCTTACATTATTGTATCACCG
>NZ_JBBMEK010000031.1:0-20255 GCF_040096555.1 Coprococcus intestinihominis
AGAATTGCAATTCTGGAGGATGTTATGAATCCGACGAATGTGGGGGCAATTTTCCGTTCAGCGGCGGCTCTGGGAATGGATGGCATTCTTCTGACATCAGCTTCAAGCAATCCTCTCTATCGTCGGGCCATCCGTGTGAGTATGGGAACCGTTTTTCAGATTCCCTGGACGTTTATGGATAGTCAGATGTCATGGCCGGAGCCGGCTGTGGGACGGCTGCATGAAATGGGATTCAAAATAGCTGCCATGGCCCTTGATGATAACTCCGTCAGTATCGATGATCCACAGCTTGTTCATGAAGAAAAACTGGCCATTGTTCTTGGTACAGAGGGAGACGGGCTGGCAGCCAATACTATAGCAGACTGTGATTACACCGTTAAAATTCCGATGTATCACGGTGTGGATTCTTTGAACGTGGCAGCTGCAAGTGCTGTAGCGTTTTGGGAAATGCGGAGAAGATAAGAGAACCTTTATTAGCGTTAAAATACTATATAACTTATAGACGAATAATATAAATAAAAATACGCATACTGATACAGATTATTTATAGACAGCAGCGTCTTTAGAAAATATATGAAAAAGTTGTAAAATTCATTGATTCATAAGCAGGTGCTTTCAACGCGGCCGGTCCTTAAACGGTGTTTTGTACCGTTTTAGTACCGCTGCCAGCGTTGTGCAGCGAGAGCGTGCCTGCTTAGAATCAATGAATTTTACAACTTGCATAAGACTTAGAAGACGCCGCGGCTAAAAGGAGGCTGTATCATGATGCGTATTTTTTGTCCGATTTTAGATGTAAAGGCAAGAGAAATTCTGGATTCCAGAGGAAATCCTACGGTGGAGGCGGAGGTTATCTGTGAAGCAGGCATTGCGGGGCGTGCTTCTGTGCCTTCCGGTGCTTCTACAGGAAAGTTTGAAGCCCTGGAGCTGCGGGACCGGGATGAGAAGGATCGCTATGATGGAAAAGGTGTGAATAAAGCAGTTGCCAATGTGAATGTGGATATCAAAGATATTGTCGCAGGCCATTCTGTCACGGAGCAGATGCATCTGGATCGTATGATGATTGCCTATGACGGCACAGAGAATAAATCGAGACTGGGAGCTAACGCGATGCTCAGTGTTTCCATGGCATCGGCAAGAGCCGGCGCAGAGATGTCGGGGCTGCCGTTATTCCAGTATTTGGGAGGAACCTATGCCCATATATTGCCGGTACCGATGATGAACATCATCAATGGCGGTGCACATACAACCTCAGCGCTGGATTTTCAGGAATTTATGATTATGCCTGTGGGAGCATGCTGCTTCAGGGAAGCTTTACGAATGGGAACAGAAGTGTATCATGTTTTACGGAAACTACTGTTGGAGGATGGCCATGTGACAGCTGTTGGGGATGAGGGCGGATTTGCACCGAATTTGAAAAATGCAGAGGAAGCGTTGGATTATCTGATGCGGGCTGTTGAAAGGGCCGGCTATCAACCGGGAGAAGATGTGACATTTGCGATGGATGCTGCCGCCAGTGAACTCTATAACGACGAGACGGGCAAATATATTTTCGAGGGGGAAGGCCGCCTGAAAGGCAGTCCCGTTGTGCGTTCAGCAGATGAAATGATTGCGTATTATAAAAAACTGACGGAGAAGTATCCACTGCGTTCTATTGAGGATGGACTGGATGAGGAAGACTGGGAAGGATGGGTGCATATGACCAGGGAACTGGGGAATCGAGTTCAGTTAGTGGGTGATGACCTGTTTGTAACGAATAGTGCCAGACTGCAGCGGGGGATACAGATGGGGGCAGCCAATGCCATTCTTATCAAAGTCAATCAGATCGGCACCGTATCAGAAGCGATGAAAGCAATTGAGACAGCAAAAAGGGCTGGTTATAAAGTGATTGTTTCTCATCGTTCCGGAGAAACGGAGGATAGTTTCATTGCAGATCTGGCAGTGGGTGTCAATGCCGGCCAGATCAAAACCGGTGCACCATGCCGAAGCGACAGAGTGGCGAAATACAATCAGCTGTTGAGGATAGAAGATATGCTGGGCGCCAGTGCGGCGTATGGTGTGTAAGTCCGTGTAAAAATTAAGCTAACCGATATTCGTGGAGTGTCGGTTGGCTTTTTTTGAAGAAATAAAAGATGATTTCATAGATTTTTTAGCTTTCTAGAATTACAATGCATAATTATGCAGAAGCAATTGAAGTCACGGCCAATCATATGGTACAATGAGTTTATATGTTTTTGGAGATAAATGTGTTTTAGAGCAGACAAAGAAGAGGAGTGATAATAATGCCAGTTTTTGATTTCAGTGCAGCACCGGAGGATAGCAGGCAGCCGGAGTGCACGTATACAACATTTCAATCGAATGAGGAGACAGCTACACCGGAGAAGCCGATTATGATCCTGGATAATACAAAGCGTCAATGGCAGCATCACGTATGCGGTATGTTTACGAATCCGGTGAAGCGGACGTCCTTTGAATTTCAGGAGGAAGATGGGGAATTTTCAGCGGATATCCTGAAGATTGATTCCAGATTTGTCAGTCTGCTGAAGTGGTTGGGAGAGAATCATATCAATGTCCGACTGTCGGGTCAGAACAGAGTGGATGGCTATGCTGTTTACAAGATCCGTGAGATTGGTTTCGGCGGAGGAACAAAGCTTTCTGCTGAAGACGGCTTTTTGCAGTTCATGATCGAACGACTGCTGGCCAGCAATGCACCGGCAGAAGAACAGGTGGATGAAGAATTGGAAGAAATGGGCGATGATATGAAGCTCACCAGCCTGCAGAGTATTACGGATTTTATGAATTGTGCGGGAAGAACGCTTCCGGACAATATCAGACTTTGGGCCAGAAGAAATCTTGCGGTTGCAAGATCTCATGAGGTGTCACCGGAAGAGCGCAGACATGCCCAGCGTGCCCTGTCCATTATGATGAATATTCAGTGGAAGAATAATTATTTCGAGGCCATTGATCCGGAGGAGGCCCGCAGGATCCTTGATGAGGAACTTTATGGCATGGAGCGGGTGAAACAGCGTATTATCGAGACCATTATTCAGATCAACAGAACCCATACATTGCCGGCCTACGGCCTTTTGCTTGTGGGACCTGCAGGTACCGGTAAGTCTCAGATCGCCTATGCGGTGGCAAGAATCCTGAAACTGCCTTGGACAACTCTGGACATGAGTTCCATCAATGACCCTGAGCAGTTGACCGGAAGCTCCCGTATTTATGCCAATGCCAAACCAGGCATTATTTTGGAAGCTTTTTCTATGGCGGGAGCATCCAATCTTGTCTTTATTATCAATGAGTTGGACAAAGCTGCTTCCGGCAAGGGCAACGGCAATCCATCTGATGTATTGCTGACCCTTTTGGATAATCTTGGATTTACAGATAATTACATAGAATGTATGGTGCCGACGGTGGGGGTTTATCCGATTGCCACAGCCAATGACAAGAGCCAGATCAGTGCACCGCTGATGTCACGTTTTGCAGTGATTGACATTCCTGATTATACGCCGGAAGAGAAGAAGATTATTTTCTCAAAATTTGCATTGCCGAAGGTACTTGGCAGGATGCAGCTGAAACCGGAGGAATGTATTGTGGCAGATGAGGCATTGGATGCTATTGTGGCACGTTATGCAGATACAACAGGTATCCGAGATCTGGAGCAGGCGGCAGAACATATTGCGGCCAACGCCCTGTATCAGATTGAAGTGGATCATAAGCAGAGTGTAACTTTTGACGGGCCAATGGTCAGAAAGTTACTGGATTAAGAATAGACTGAGGAGATAAGGGATAATGGAGGAGAATAATAAAAAAAGACAGCTTCAGAGAGCCGTTTTTGTTTTTACGCTGGTTGTATGTTTGTCAGCTATTGCCGGAGGCCTTGGCTCGGCGACATTTTCCAACTATTTTAAAGAGGTCTACCATGTGGACAGTGCCCAGAGAGGGTTCCTGGAAATACCGAGAGAATCGCCGGGGGTTTTGTGTGCATTGATTATTTCAGCACTGGCAGGATTCAGCGATATCGGCATTGCGGCTGTTTCCCAGGTGTTGGTGATGGTTGGTCTGATGGTGATGGGGGCATTTAGTCCGTCCTACGGCATGATGATGATTTTTCTGTTTATCCAGTCTTTGGGTATGCATCTGTTTATGCCTCTCAACGATGCCATCAGTATGGATCTGGCCAGAGAAGGTGAAGTCGGCAAGACGCTGGGGAATTTCAAAAGCAAAGCAAATATGTGTACGATGGTGACGGCTTTTGTTATTTTTGCAGGCTATCGTTGGGGATTCTTCAGCTTTAAGGATAAGATTTTGAAACCTTTTGTCATTGCAGCAATTTTGTCGCTGATTGCAGCCGGACTGTTGGTTTACATGAAGAAAATTATGCCAAGGACGCAGATTCAGGCAAAGACAAAGAGCAAGTTTGTCATGAGAAAGAAGTACATGCCGTATTATCTGACGCTGGTTGCCTATGGCTGTCAGAAGCGAATCAAGCTTGTGTTCGGACCGTGGATTATCATCGAATTGATGGGAAAAGGTGCAGATACTGTGGCACTGCTTGGAATTGTGACCTCTTTTATCGGTGCATTTTTCAGCAAATATCTCGGAAAAATGCTGGATGAAAAAGGTTTGAAGTATACGATGATCTTCGAGGGAGGATATCTGCTTGTTGTGATTGCAGCCCTTGGCGCAGCGGCGGGTGCTCTTGAAAGAGGCGGTCTCGGCAGTCACGGTATCTGGGTTTTCCTTGTTTATTGCCTGTACATACTGGCCTTTCTGCTGGAGCAGTTTAATATGGTACATGCCTTCATGATGAGAAAATTGGCTATTGATCCGTCGGAAGTCACAGCCAGTCTGTCAGTGGGGCTGAGTCTTGACCACATTCTGGCTATCACTGTTTCAGCTGTACTGGGGGTTATCTGGGAGAAGTTCGGTGCAGAATATGTTTTCTTCCTGACTGCTGCAACGTCGTTGATGCAGATTGGTGTGGGCCTCTATATGGGAAGACAGCTGGCAAAGCAGGAAATGCAGCGTTAAAATGAATAAAGATTGAGATATAAAGAGTTCCGGTTTTTATGGTACTTGCATGAACAAAAAATCTCTGCAAACCTTTGGCGATAAGCCTGTTTGCAGAGATTTTTTTGCGTAAATCCACAAAAGCCGGTATTTCATTTTTTATTTGAGATAGTCAGATACTGTTATGGATAAATCCGGGAAAATACCGCATTGCACAGGCTGGTCAAATGGGATAATTGTCGGGGCGGCATCTTTGTCATAGTCATAGACGGTTGTGCATGCTTTGGCCGGATCTACGATCCAATATTCACGGACTCCGGCGCGGGAGTAGGCGGTGTTCTTAATGATGCAATCTGTTTTACGGCTGGAAGGTAAAACGATTTCAATGATCCAAGTGTCTTGACAAAACTGGACTTACTGTATATACTGTATATATGCAGTAAGCAAGGAGGCGAGGACGTGAATATTTTTATAGATAATAAAAGCGGTGCCCCGATTTATGATCAGATTTATTCACAGATCAAGGCGCAGATTATCGGCGGTGACTTGCAGGAAGATGAGTCTCTTCCTTCTATCAGGAGTCTGGCGAAGGATCTGAGGATCAGTGTGATCACAACAAAGCGCGCCTATGAGGAACTGGAGAAGGAAGGATTTATCTATACAGTTGCAGGCAAAGGCAGTTTTGTGGCACCGAAGAATGTGGAATTACTGCGTGAGGAGAACTTGAAGAAGATTGAAGGCTATATACAGGAGATACGAAAGCTGGCGATGCCATGTGGATTGAGTCTGGAGGATATCATTGAGATGTTTCGTATTCTGGAGGAGGATGAGTAAATGAATGCAATAGAGATCAGGGATTTAAGTAAAAGCTATAAGGATTTCAATCTGGAGCATCTGAATCTGACATTGCCCGGCGGCTGCATTATGGGCTTAGTTGGTGAGAATGGCGCAGGAAAGAGTACGACTATCAAGCTGATTCTGAATATGATCCACCGGGATTGCGGAAGTATTTCTATATTAGGAAGAGACAATGTGACAGAGATGCAGTCATTGAAGGAAGATATCGGCGTTGTGTTGGATGAAGTCGGCTTGCCGGAGTGTCTGAACAGGAGGCAGGTTGGCAATATTATGGCCCTCACTTTTAAAAACTGGGATTCAGACTATTTTGAAGCGCTTTGTGTGAAACTGGGAGTTCCGGATCAGAAGAAATTTGGTGAGTATTCCAAGGGCATGAAGATGAAGATCGGCATTGCAGTTGCTATGTCGCATCATCCGAAACTGCTTATTTTGGATGAAGCCACAAGTGGGTTGGATCCGGTTGTGAGAGATGATGTACTTGATCTTCTGAACGATTTTACAAGAGATGAAGATCATGCAGTGCTTGTTTCGTCTCATATTGTCAGCGATCTTGAGAAAATCTGTGACTATATTGCATTTATGCATCAGGGTCAGTTGGTGCTGTGCGAGGAAAAAGATAGGCTGACAGAGTTGTATGGTTTGATTCGATGCAGTGCCGAGCAGCTTAAGGAACTGAATCCGCAGGCTGTGATTGGAAAAAGTGAGTCACCATATGGAGTTGAAGCTGTTGTAAGAAGAGCGGAGCTGCCAGCAGGCTGGGAAGTCAGCCCGATTGATATTGAAGAATTATTTGTGATGATGGTAAGGGGGAGAGCATAATGAAGGGATTATTGTTGAAGGATTATTATATGCTTTTGAAATATTGTCGACCATATGCTTTGATTGTATTGATATTTGGCGTGTGCTCTCTGGCTGATGGAGGTAATTTGTTTATGCTGGCCTATCCTGCGGTGTTATGCGGTATCAATTCAGTATCTTTATTGGCCTATGATGAAAAAAGCAGGTGGCAGCAATATTGTGAGACAATGCCTTATACGAGAAAACAGGTAGTGGATTCAAAGTATCTGCTGTCATTTTTACTTATTGCTGGGCTGTCGGTTGTGTTAGCAGCTGCACATAGTCTGGTGGGTGCGGTAAGAGGTATTTTTAATCCAGTATGGGTATTGAATATTTTTTGCCTTATATGGAGTGTAGGACATGCATTTTCTGCGATTTGTCTGCCAATGATTTTTAAATACGGTTCAGAAAAAGGCAGGGTGATGTATATTGCTGTTGTTGTCGTATTTTGTGTAGCATTTGTCAATTTTGGCGGATATGATTTCTCAGAGGTTTCACAATTATCCGGAGCATTTGCGGTATTTGCGGAAAATCCGATTTATATGGTTGTGTTGGCTGTTATTGCTGCAGTGTTATTTCTGGGGTCTATGAAACTTTCGGAGCAGTTTTATATGAAAAGAGAGTTATAATAGAATGTAGAAATTCAAACAGGCAACAATTCATTTGGTCAGAGTTGAGTTTTGTATCAGGAGTTGCCGAGAAGTCTTGCATATAACAAAAGCACGTATTGTTTCAGATGATTTCATTCATTGAAGGAGATTATGAAATATACGTGCTTTTGCTATTTTATTAAATTCAATTAGTTCAGTGCATCATCAAAAAGATGGGGCAGTGATTCGGCATCCGGATAATTCTCTATACATCTAGATAATGTTTCAGCAAAGCCTGTGTGCCCATATCGCCGAGGCCTTTGGCTTCAAGATCTTTGTAAATAGCCAGAACAGCTTCTGAAATAGAAAGGTCAGCACCGGCTTCACGGCCTTCTTCTGTGGCAATATTCATGTCCTTGATGTAATGCTTGATGAAGAATCCAGGGTCAAAGTCACCTTTGAGCATACGCGGAGCCATATTGCTCATCTGCCAGCTGCCTGCAGCGCCGGCACTGATACTGTCAAGCATTGTCTGAATATCAAGACCTGTTTTCCTGGCATAGGTGATAGCTTCGCAGACACCGGCAATACAGCCTGTCAGGGCAATCTGGTTGGCCATTTTCGTGTGCTGTCCGCATCCGGCAGCACCTTCATAAATAATATTGGTGCCCATAGCTTCAAAAACAGGCATGGCTTTTTCGAAAATTTCTTTGTCGCCGCCTACCATAATACTTAATGTACCTGCTTTGGCACCGGAGTCACCGCCGGAGACAGGTGCATCTAATGCGTGTTTGCCGACTGCTTTGGCTTCATCATAAATCTTAGCAGCCAGTTTCGGGCTGGAAGTGGTCATGTCAATGAGAATGGCATTGTCTTCGGAATTGGCAATGATACCCTTTTCGCCAAAATAAGTTTCTTCCACATCCTTTGGAAAACCGACAATGGTGATGATGACGTCCTGACCTTTAGCACACTCAGCGGCAGAATCACGCCAGATGGCACCTTCTGCGATAATGTCTTCAGCTTTTGACTTTGTTCTTGAATAAACTGTTACCTGAAACCCTTTTTTCATCAGATTGCGGATCATGGACTTGCCCATGACACCGGCACCGATAAAACCAACATTTTTAATCATGATGCACGCCTCCTAAATTATATTTTGATAGGAGTGTATCATATTTTAAAGTTTACGACAATGGCTGAAGAGAATATACGGAATGTATACAGGATGTTGGCATTGAGAAAAAGCCTTTTGCAGTAAAACAAAATTTTCTAACTTTAAACAGATAAAATATTACTGCAATTCAGTGAAATCTATTGACAAACTGAGGACATATTGCTAAAATAAGCGTTGACAGTCATACCGAAAAAGGCAGGTTTGCCGGGAATGCATGCAGGTCGCTTTGGGGAAAGGATGTAATTGAACATGAAAGAACGCAAGAAGATATTAACAATGCTGGTGGAGAATAACTATGGTGTTACCAGCCGTGTTTCCGGTATGTTCAGCAGACGAGGCTTCAACCTGGACAGTTTTACAGGATGTGATACACTGGATCCAAGGTTTTCCAGGATTACAGTAGTTGTTCATGGTGATGAGCAGGTACTGGAACAGATTGAGAAGCAGGTCAGAAAGTTGGAAGATGTCATTTATGTGACAGACCTGACAGCGGTGGATTCAGTTTGTCGTGAACTGATGCTTGTGAAAGTCCGGGTACTTCCGGAGAATCGCCAGTCCATAATGGCAGTCAGCAGCATTTTCCATGGTAAAGTGGTGGACGTGACAAGAGATTCTATGATTATCGAGCTGACAGGCAAGCAGGAGAAACTGGATGCATTTATTAATCTGCTGGACGGCTATGAGATACTTGAAGTTGCCAGTACAGGTCTGACAGGTCTGGAGCGTGGCTCAGAGAGTGTTGTGCCTTTGAAAGGAAAGAGCCTTTAGGAGGCAGGATTGATAACAGAATAATAGGTATTTATTATCCATTATTAATACATTTATTTTTATACTATCAGGAGGTTTCATAACAATGGCTAAGATTTTTTATGAACAGGACTGTAATCTCTCATTATTAGAGGGCAAAACAATCGCCATTATCGGTTACGGCAGCCAGGGACATGCCCATGCAAAGAATTTAAGGGATTCAGGATGCCATGTCATCATTGGTCTTTACAAAGGCAGCAAGTCCTGGGCTAAAGCTGAATCAGAAGGTTTTGAAGTTTATACATCTGCAGAAGCAGCTAAGAAGGCTGATATCATCATGATTCTGATCAATGATGAGAAACAGGCTGCACTTTACAAAGATGAGATCGAACCAAACCTGGAAGCAGGCAACATGCTGATGTTTGCTCATGGTTTCAATATCCATTTCGGAACAATCGTACCTCCTAAGGATGTCGATGTTACAATGATTGCACCTAAGGCACCTGGTCATACAGTAAGAAGTGAGTATGTAGCAGGTAAAGGTACACCTTGTCTGATTGCTGTAGAACAGGATGCAACAGGCAAAGCTCAGGAACTGGCTTTAGCTTATGCACGTGGTATCGGCGGTGCAAGAGCAGGTGTTCTGGAAACAACATTCAGAATCGAAACAGAAACTGACCTTTTCGGCGAACAGGCAGTCCTTTGCGGTGGTGTTTGTGCACTGATGCAGGCTGGTTTCGAAACACTGGTTGAAGCTGGCTACGACCCAAGAAATGCATACTTCGAATGTATCCATGAAATGAAACTGATCGTAGACCTGATCTATCAGTCAGGCTTTGCCGGCATGAGATACTCTATCTCCAACACAGCAGAGTACGGTGATTACATCACAGGTCCTAAGATTGTTACAGAAGATACAAAGAAAGCAATGAAACAGATTCTGTCCGATATCCAGGATGGTACATTTGCAAAAGACTTCTTACTGGATATGTCTGATGCAGGCAAGCAGGTACACTTCAAAGCAATGAGAAAGAAAGCTGCAGAACATCCATCAGAAAAAGTTGGTGAAGAAATCAGAAAACTTTACAGCTGGAATGGCGAAGACAAACTGGTCAACAACTAATTCTTCTGTTTTTCAAGAGAATAACGATAAGAGAGGTCATCACTCGAAAGAGGGATGGCTTCTTTTTTTAATTACAAATTTCAAAACTATGTTTTTCCCTGAAAATAAATTAACAATGTAAACGTTTCATATGAAAAAAATACTTTCCAAATGGAATGGAAACCGTATGCTGTTTTCAGTACTAAGAAACAAAATCAATGAAAGCGTTGAGAAAACGGTGGGATGATCGGCCTTTTTTCCAGGCAAAGACAATCTCTCTCGGGTGAATGGCCTGTGGGGTGGGGATTTCGACGAGAAGGCCGCTTTTCAAGTCGTCAGCGACAAAATCCCTGATGACACAGGCAATGCCAAGCCCGGTTCTGGCGAATTCAATCAGAAGATCCATTGTTGTAATCTCAATCAGATTGGAGGCATGAATGTGATTTTCCTCAAGGAAATAATCAATAAACTGCCGGGATGCATTGGCTTTGTCAAGAAGCATCAGTGTGCCGGCATTGAGCAGATCCAGGCCGGAGACTTGTGTACGCATCTGAAGATTGTTGAGATAGTTGGGTGTACAGACGAAAACATCCTCGATTCTTCCCTGTGAAACAAAGGAAATATGTCCGGTGTCTTCCGGTTTGGCCACCAGGCCGAGATCAATAGAGCCGTCTCTGAGCATATCCAGTGTATGATTGGTGGACTGGCAGGAAATATTGATACTGATATGCGGATATTGCGCAATAAATGTTTTCAGATAAGGCAGCAGACGGTACCTGCAGAGTGTTGTGCTGACGCCGATGGTAAGGTGTCCAAGACCCATATCGCGAATGCGGGAGAGTTCCGCTTCCCCTGCTTCCAGAGAATGGAAAGCGTCCGATACATGATGAAAAAGCAACTGCCCTTCTTCTGTCAGAGAAACACCGCGGGAGGTACGTTCGAAGAGGTGGGTCTGAAGTTCGTTTTCAAGATTGCTGATGGACTTGCTGATAGCAGGCTGGCTGATATAAAGGTGCCTCGCTGCGGCAGAGATCGAGCCACATTGAGCGACAGTGTAAAAAATGCGATATAAAGAAAGTGTTGTATCCATAAATCTTCTCCTATAACTATGATTTATAATGCTTATACGTAATATATATTTCTATTATACATCTAAGTGTGGTACAATAACAACACTGGAATTTCAATAGAAAAACAAACCAAGAATGCCATTTTAACGGGTATTATTTGATTTTATACGTTAGCAAGTTAAATTTTTACGCAAATACAGTTGAAATTCTAAAAAAAATAGTTTATTATAGATTTTAACGCAAATGCAAGGCCGTTTGTCGGGGAAAGGGAGATTATCATGAATTATAAGATTGCATTAATAAAAGGTGACGGTATTGGTCCTGAAATTGTAGATGAGGCTGTAAAGGTGCTGGATCGGGTCGGTGTGAAGTATGGTCATACATTTGACTATACAAGAGTACTGATGGGCGGAGAATCCATTGATGCCTGCGGTGTGCCATTGACAGATGAGGCCATTGCACAGTGTAAAGCCAGTGATTCTGTATTGATGGGTTCCATCGGCGGCAATACGACTACATCACCATGGTACAAACTGGAACCATCCCTTCGTCCGGAGGCCGGTCTGCTGAAGCTTCGTAAGTCACTTGGCTTATTTGCCAATATCCGTCCGGCATATCTGTATGATGAATTAAAGGCAGCCTGCCCGATCAAGGATGAGATTATCGGAGATCAGGGATTTGATATGGTTATCATGCGAGAACTGACAGGCGGTCTTTACTTTGGAGAGAGAAAGACAGTTGAGGAGAACGGTGTTTTGAAAGCCTATGATTCACTGACCTATGATGAGAACGAGATCAGAAGAATTGCCATTAAAGGTTTTGAGATCGCTATGAAGAGACGTAAGAATGTGATCAGTGTTGATAAGGCAAATGTACTTGATTCCTCACGCTTATGGAGAAAGGTTGTTGAAGAAGTAGCGAAGGATTATCCGGAAGTAACCTATTCTCATATGCTGGTTGATAACTGTGCAATGCAGCTTGTGAAGAATCCGGGACAGTTTGATGTTATCCTGACAGAGAATATGTTTGGTGATATCCTTTCTGATGAGGCCAGTGAGATTACAGGTTCCATTGGTATGTTATCATCAGCAAGTCTCAGTGAGACAAGCCTCGGCCTGTATGAACCAAGCCATGGTTCCGCACCGGACATCGCAGGAACGAATCAGGCGAATCCGATCGCAACCATTCTTTCAGCAGCTATGATGCTCAGATATTCATTGAATCTGGATAAAGAAGCAGATGCCATAGAGGCAGCGGTTAAGGCTGTTTTGAAGAAAGGCTTCAGAACGGTTGACATTATGTCAGAAGGATGCACACAGCTTGGCTGCAAAGAGATGGGTGATGCCATTGCAGCTGAGATTCAGTAATAGATGCTATTAGGGTTTTTAGGAAGGAATTAATAGAATGAAGAGTGATAATGTTAAAAGCGGTATGCAGCAAGCACCGCATCGTTCCCTTTTTAATGCACTGGGAATGACTCAGGAAGAAATGAAGAAACCACTTGTAGGTATCGTAAGTTCCTACAATGAGATCGTACCGGGCCATATGAACCTGGACAAGATTGTCAATGCAGTTAAACTTGGTGTTGCCATGGCAGGCGGTACACCGGTCGTTTTCCCGGCAATTGCTGTCTGTGACGGTATTGCTATGGGGCATATCGGTATGAAGTATTCCCTTGTAACACGTGATCTGATCGCAGATTCCACAGAGGCAATGGCTATTGCCCATCAGTTTGATGCATTGGTTATGGTGCCGAACTGTGATAAGAATGTTCCGGGACTTCTGATGGCAGCAGCCAGAGTGAATGTGCCGACTGTATTTGTCAGTGGCGGTCCGATGTTAGCCGGTCATGTAAAAGGACAGAAGACGAGCCTTTCCAGTATGTTTGAAGCAGTCGGTTCCTACGCAGCAGGCAAGATGTCTGAGGAAGATGTGCTTGACTATGAACAGCATGCTTGTCCGACCTGCGGTTCCTGTTCCGGTATGTATACAGCCAACAGTATGAATTGTCTGACAGAAGCCATCGGTATGGGACTTCAGGGCAACGGCACAATTCCGGCTGTTTATTCTGAACGTATCAAACTGGCAAAACATGCCGGTATGAAAGTTATGGAACTTCTGGAGAAGAATATTCGTCCAAGAGATATCCTGACAGAGAAGGCATTTATGAATGCATTGACTGTGGATATGGCCCTGGGATGTTCGACAAATACAATGCTTCATCTTCCGGCAATTGCACATGAAGCAGGGGTTGAGATCAACCTTGATATTGCCAATGAATTGAGTGCAAAGACACCGAACCTGTGTCATCTGGCACCGGCCGGACATACATATATGGAAGAGCTCAATGAAGCAGGCGGCATTTATGCTGTTATGAATGAGCTGAATAAAAGGGGACTGCTTTACACAGACCTGATCACTGCAACAGGCAAGACGGTTGGTGAGAATATTAAAGGATGCGAGAATAAGAATCCTGAGGTAATCCGCCCAATCGACAATCCATACAGTCAGACAGGCGGTATTGCGGTACTGAAGGGCAACCTGGCAGTGAACGGCAGTGTTGTTAAACGTTCTGCAGTTGTTCCTGAGATGATGGTACACGAAGGACCTGCACGTGTCTTTGATTGCGAAGAGGATGCCATTGCAGCGATCAAGGGCGGCAAGATTGTACCTGGAGATGTTGTGGTTATCCGCTATGAAGGACCAAAGGGCGGTCCTGGTATGAGAGAAATGCTGAATCCGACATCTGCCATCGCAGGTATGGGTCTGGGCTCCAGTGTGGCACTGATCACGGACGGACGTTTCTCTGGCGCGTCCAGAGGGGCTTCTATCGGACATGTATCTCCTGAAGCAGCATTGGGCGGCAATATCGCGCTTGTTGAAGAGGGGGATATTATCAAGATCAATATTCCTGAAAATACATTAAATGTCGATGTTTCTGATGAAGTGCTTGCCGAGAGAAGAGCAAAATGGCAGCCAAGAGAGCCGAAGGTTACAACAGGTTATCTGGCACGTTACGCTGCACTTGTTACAGATAGCAGCAAGGGTGCGATCCTTCAGGCTCCGACAGTATAGATTCGGAAGGGAAGAATAGAATGTTATTAACAGGAGCAGAAATTGTAGTTGAGTGTCTGAAAGAGCAGGGTGTGGATACAGTTTTTGGTTATCCCGGCGGTGCAATCCTCAATGTGTATGATGCACTTTACAAGCACAGCGATGAGATCAGACATGTATTAACTTCACATGAACAGGGCGCTTCCCATGCGGCAGACGGCTATGCCCGCACAACCGGCAAAGTCGGTGTCTGTCTGGCAACATCAGGACCGGGAGCAACCAATATCGTTACAGGCATTGCAACGGCTTATATGGACTCAGTTCCAGTGGTGGCAATCACCTGTAATGTCAATGTCAATCTTCTTGGCAAAGATAGTTTTCAGGAAATCGATATCGCCGGTATTACAATGCCGGTGACAAAACATAATTTTATTGTCAAAGATGTGAATAAGCTGGCGGATACCATCCGCCGTGCATTCGCGATTGCTCAGGCAGGGCGTCCGGGACCGGTTCTTGTGGATATTCCAAAGGATGTCACCGGTGCAGAAGCTGAGTATGAATATAAGGTGCCGGCGCCGATCAAACGCAAGTCTGATCAGATCAGTGAAGAGACGATGCAGGAAGTTATCGGACTGATCGAACATTCTGTCAGACCATTTATTCTTGTGGGCGGCGGTGTCATTCGTGCAGATGCGGCAGATGAGCTCAGAGAGTTTGTAAGCAAAGTACAGGCACCTGTGGCAGATACACTGATGGGTAAAGGTGCTTTTGACGGCAGGGAAGATGCTTATACAGGTATGGTAGGCATGCATGGTACCAAGACATCCAATTACGGTATCACAGAATCTGATCTTCTGATTGCCATTGGTACACGTTTTTCGGATCGTGTCCTGGGCAATGTCAAGGCATTTGCCAGACATGCAGATCTTGTCCATATTGATGTGGATGCTGCAGAAGTCAACAAGAATGTTATGTGCAAGTATTCAATTGAAGGCGATGCCAAAGTTGTTCTTCAGAGATTGAATGAGAAACTGACGCAGCAGGATCATGAGCCGTGGATGCGGCATATTCGTGAGATGAAGTCGCGTTATCCGATGACTTACAATCATGAGGTACTGACCGGACCGGGGGTTGTCGAGAGTATTTATAAGGCAACAGACGGTGATGCAATCATTTGCACAGAAGTTGGGCAGAACCAGATGTGGGCTGCACAATTTTATAAATATAAGGAACCAAGACAGTTTATTTCTTCCGGTGGTCTCGGAACCATGGGCTATGGTCTTGGGGCAGCACTTGGTGCCAAGCTTGGCTGTCCGGACAGAATCGTGATCAATGTTGCCGGAGACGGTTGTTTCAGAATGAACATGAATGAGCTGGCAACAGCTTCCAGATATCAGATTCCGGTTATTGAAGTGGTTGTCAACAACCATGTACTTGGTATGGTCAGACAGTGGCAGACATTGTTTTATGGCGAACGCTATTCAGCCACTGTTTTAAGTGATAGTGTTGATTATGTAAAGGTTGCCGAAGCCATGGGCGTGGACGGCCGACGCGTGACAACACAGAAGGAATTTGATGAAGCCATTCAGTGGGCAATCAATTTAAAGAAGCCGGTTCTCATCGATTGTATGATTGATCCGGATGATAAGGTATGGCCGATGGTTGCCCCCGGAGCATCCATTGCAGATGCATTTTCCGAGGAAGACCTCGACAATTAATATCCGTAAACCACCTTTTGGTTTAAATATATAATAATTATAACTATTCAGAGCCAACCTCCAAAATGCTACGCATTTCGTCGGTGTGGCGTATCCGCCAAATAAAATTTCAAAAACAGACTTAAAAATGCAAGCATTTTATACCTGCTTTTGAAATTTTGCTTGGCTCTGAACAGTTACAAATAATTCATCTAAAAAGGAGAGAAGAAAAATGAGCAGAGTTTATAACTTTTCAGCAGGACCAGCTGTGTTGCCTGTTGAAGTATTGCAGGAAGCAGCAGATGAAATGCTTGACTACAGAGGCACTGGCATGTCAGTAATGGAGATGAGCCATCGATCTAAAGCTTTCGACAATATTATTAAAGAAGCAGAAGCTGATTTAAGAAAGCTCATGAATATTCCAGACAACTATAAGGTGTTGTTCCTTCAGGGTGGTGCTTCACAGCAGTTTGCCATGATTCCTATGAACTTCATGAAAAATAGAAAAGCCGGATATATCCTGACTGGTCAGTGGGCTAAGAAAGCGTTTTCAGAAGCTAAGATTTTCGGCGAAGCTGTCGAATTAGCCTCATCAGCAGACAAAACATTTACATATATTCCGGACTGCAGTGACCTGCCGATTACGGATGATATGGATTATGTGTATATTTGCGAAAACAACACAATTTATGGCACCAAATACCATACTTTGCCGAATACCAAAGGTAAATTACTGATTGCTGATCAGTCTTCATGTTTCTTATCAGAACCTGTTGATGTGACAAAATACGGTATGATTTATGCCGGTGTACAGAAAAACGTAGGCCCTGCTGGTACTGTTATTGCCATCATCAGAGAAGATCTGATCACAGATGATGTTCTTCCGGGCACACCAACTATGCTGAAGTATAAGACACAGGCAGACAATGATTCTCTGTATAATACACCGCCTTGCTACGGCATTTATATCTGCGGCAAAGTCTTCAAATGGCTGTTGAAGACAGGCGGTCTTGAAGAAAGAAAGAAGATCAACGAAGCAAAAGCGAAGATCCTTTATGATTTCCTTGATCAGAGCAAGATGTTCAAAGGTACTGTTGAGAAAGAAAGCCGTTCTATTATGAACGTACCTTTTGTAACAGGCGATAAAGATCTGGATGCTAAGTTTGTTGCAGAAGCAAAGGCAGCTGGTTTTGAGAATCTGAAAGGTCATCGTACCGTCGGAGGTATGAGAGCCAGCATTTACAATGCAATGCCGACAGAAGGTGTTGTTGCCCTTGTTGATTTTATGAAGAAGTTTGAGGCAGAGAATACAAAATAAGCCGAGTCTCCCGGAGGTAATGATCATGAAAATTAGTTGCTTAAATCCAATTGCTGCTGTAGGCATGCAGCTTTTTACAGATGCCTATGAGAAGGTTGATGATTTTGCTGCATCTGATGCAGCACTTGTAAGAAGTGCAAGTGTCCATGAACTGGAACTGCCGGATCAGCTGCTGGCGATTGCCAGAGCAGGTGCCGGTGTCAATAATATTCCATTGGACAAATGTGCAGAAAAAGGTATTGTTGTCTTTAATACACCGGGTGCGAATGCCAATGGTGTAAAGGAAGCTGTTCTTGCAGGTCTTTTCCTTGGCGCAAGAGACATTGTCGGCGGCGTAAACTGGGTTCAGACAGTAAAAGAAGATCCGAATGTGGCCAAACTTGTAGAAAAAGGCAAGAAACAGTTTGCCGGCACAGAGATTATGGGCAAGAAGATCGGCGTGATTGGTCTGGGTGCCATTGGTGTTCTGGTAGCCAATGCCTGTGTGGCACTTGGTATGGAAGTTTATGGTTATGACCCGTTCATTTCTGTTGACGCTGCATGGAATCTGTCAAAGGATATCAAACATATTGCCAATGTAGAGGATATCTATACAAACTGTGACTATATTACTGTACATGTACCATTGATGGACAGCACAAAGAAAATGATCAATGCAGATGCATTTGCGAAGATGAAGGATGGTGTCATTGTGCTGAACTTTGCACGTGACCTGTTAGTAGATGATGATGCCCTTGAAGCAGCCATTGCAGCGGGTAAGGTCAGAAAGTATATCACAGATTTCCCGAATGCAAAGACAGCTCAGATGAATGGCGTTGTGGCCATCCCTCATCTGGGTGCTTCTACAGAAGAATCAGAAGATAACTGCGCAGTGATGGCAGTGAAAGAATTGAGGGATTATCTTGAGAATGGTAATATCACACATTCTGTCAACTATCCTGCCTGTGATATGGGTATCTGCAAAGCTGCCGGCCGTATTACAATCTGCCATAAGAATATTCCGAACATGCTGGGACAGCTGACAGGTGCCTGTGCGGCTGAGGGTATCAATATTGAAGATATGACCAACAAGTCAAAAGGTGACTGGGCATATACAATGATGGATATCGGTTCAGAAGTTTCAGAAGCTCTTGTTGAAAAACTGGCAGCTATTAACGGAGTTGTAAAAGTACGAAAGGTGAAATAAGCTTTATGGCAAATGTCAAGCCTTTTAAGGCAATCAGGCCGTCATCTGCGCTGGCTGCGCAGGTGGCGGCTTTGCCTTATGATGTCTATAACAGAGAAGAAGCAGCGGAGAAAGTGAAAGGGCATCCTTTGTCTTTTCTCAATATTGACCGCCCGGAGACACAGTTTGACCCATCTATGGATATGTATGCGGACTGTGTTTATGAAAAAGCAAAAGAAATGTTGGATAGGGAGATTGCCGAGGGCATTTTTGTTCAGGATGAACAAAAATGTTATTATCTGTACGAACTGACCATGAACGGCCGAACACAGACGGGCATTACTGCTTGTGTATCTATTGATGATTATCTGCATCAGGTAGTCAAAAAACATGAAGATACGAGAGCGGAGAAAGAACAGGACCGTATTCGGCATGTCGATGTCTGCAGTGCGCAGACCGGACCGATTTTTCTGACATACAGAACCAATCCGATCCTTTCTTATATCGTCTGTCATGTGAAGGAAGAATCACCTGTGTATGATTTTGAGGCGGAAGATGGCATACGACACAGAGTGTGGATTGTTGGTGATGACCTTGCGGTAGCTGCCATTGAAAAGGCCTTTGCGGCTGTTGATGCGTTGTATATTGCTGATGGTCATCATCGTGCAGCCAGTGCCTTTAAAGTGGGCATGAAGCGGCGAAGAACCCATCCGGCTTATAATGGAACAGAAGAATTCAATTACTTCCTTGCGGTTTTATTTCCTGAGGAAGAATTGAAGATCATGGATTATAATCGTTTGGTGAAAAATCTGAATGGCTGGTCAAAAGAAGATTTTCTGGAGAGGATCCGACGGGATTTTACAGTGGAACACGTGGGAAAAGAGGCGGTTTCACCATCGAAAAAAGGTGAATTCGGCATGTATCTGGATCATGATTGGTATCGACTGAATGTCCATCCGGATAAAACATCCGAAGACCCGGTGGACGGGCTGGATGTGTCTATTCTTCAGATGAATCTGCTGGATCCTGTACTTGGTATTGAAGATCCGAGAACAGATGAGAACATTGAATTCGTCGGAGGTATCCGCGGATTGGGAGAACTTGAAAAACGGTGTCATGAAGACATGGTGGTTGCTTTTTCAATGTATCCGACATCTATTCGGGAACTGTTGGCCGTGGCTGACGCAGGACGGCTCATGCCGCCAAAATCCACATGGTTCGAACCCAAACTTCGGTCTGGCCTGTTCATTCATCAAATCGAAAAATAGCAGAGAGCGCGCTTCAAATATTTAGAAAGGGCTTTCGGAGAAAAAATTCAATACAAGCACGTTTGCACTGCCGATGGCAGCAGCGGTACATAAGACATTAAAAAACAATGTCTAAGTACCGGCAGCCATCGAAGCGCTTGTACTTGAATTGTTTTCTTCGAAAGCCCAGTTTAATAATTATTGAGCGCGCTTATGTCGGTCCATGAGAATGCAGAATATGCAGAGAATATGGATATATGCTGATATTTGTAGAGATATATATGTTTGGTAGTTAATTCCAAAAAAATAAAAAAGTGCGGCCTCAATAAACTTCGAGAAAGGATTTTCAATGAATTTGTTCAATCACAGGTGCTTCTGACACG
>NZ_JBBMEK010000032.1:0-19658 GCF_040096555.1 Coprococcus intestinihominis
GTATGTGCTGACCACTCACATTGACAAAGACCATGTTCATAACCATCTGATTTTCAATGCGGTTGACTTTGTGGACTACCACGCATACAAGAGCTACAAGCGGATTTACTATGATATGCGTGAGGTCAGCGACCGGCTCTGTAAGGAAAACGGTCTCTCTGTTATCCCTCCCTCTCAGAACAAAGGCATGAGCTACAAGGAGTACACCGAAGCCAAACGCGGCACGAGCTGGAAGCAAAAACTCAAGCAGACCATCGACCGGCTTGTCATCACAGCGAAGGACTACGATGATTTTCTGCGGCTCATGCAGGAAGCCGGTTATGAAATCAAGACCGGCAAATATATCTCCTTTCGCGCTGAAGGACAGGAGCGGTTTACCCGGTCTAAAACCATCGGAGAGAACTACACCGAGGAACGCATCAAGGAGCGGATTGCCGGACGGACGCCGCGCAGAAACCGGAGGCAGACCGTGCCGAATGGCATCTCCCTTATCGGAGATATTCAGGAGCGGATCAGGCTCATCGACAGCAAGGGCTATGAGTATAAAGCCAAGCTCACAATCCTCAAGGAAGCGGCACGGACGCTCAACTATCTCACGGAAAACAACTTGCTCCAATACGCTGATCTTGAGAAGAAGGTTGAGGATGTTCACGGCTCCTATGACCGCACCGGCAAGGAACTGAAAGCTGTGGAAGCACGTCTGCGTGAAGTCCAGCCGCTTATCAAGAATATCTCCAACTATCAGCGGCTCAAGCCCGTGTATGACGCCTTCCAGAAGGCGAAGGATAAGCCGAGCTTCAAGGCAAAGCACGAGGCAGAGCTTGTGATCTTTGAGGCGGCGCGAAGCACATTGCTTGCCATGCAGGGAGAAGAAAAGCTGCCGAGCTTGAAGACACTGCAAGCGGAACAGCAGAGACTTCTTGAAGAGCAGCAGCGGCTTTATGACGAACGTGCAAAACTCAAAAAGGAAGCACGGATGATCGACACCTTGAAGGCAAACGTGGACGATTTTCTCAAACCAAACACAGAGCGCGACCAAGAGCATCAGCGCAATTCTCAGCGCGAATAAAGAGAAAGGGCAAGGCGGCTTTCGTGAATAACTGCCTTGCCCTTTTTGAAAATCAAAACCATCAAGAACTTGCATCTTTTTTGTGAACTTGTGCATGAGATAATTGCATTCAAAGAGGTTTTCGTGTAAAATAGAACGGAAGTCATGATTAGCGGATGAGTTAAGGGGTGCGTATCATGGGAATCAGCTATAAAAAACTTTGGATGCTCCTGTTAGAACGTGACATAAAGAAGTCCACTTTCCGTCAAGAGCTTAACCTTGCATCCGGAACATGGACGAAACTGAATAAGGGGGAAGATGTGTCCCTCTCTATTTTGCTGCGCATTTGTGATTACTTGAACTGTGACATCGGAGATATATGTGAGGCTGTGCGAACGGACAAGAACTGAGTCCGGTTTTTCGTACAGCTCTTTTTGTAGAATAGTAAGTGTGAAACTATAACTTTGGAGGTTGCTGAAATGGCTGAAAATAACACAAGCAATATCGGCTTTGAAAAACAAATCTGGGACGCGGCTTGCGTCCTGCGCGGAAACATCGACGCATCCGAATATAAGTCGGTCGTTCTCGGACTGATTTTCCTGAAATACATTTCAGATCGCTTTGAAGCAAAGTACAAGGAGCTGGTTGAAGAAGGCGATGGATTTGAAGAAGACCAGGACGAATACACTGCCGAAAACATCTTCTTTGTCCCTGAGAATGCACGATGGAGCGCGATTGCTGCTGCCGCTCATACGCCGGAAATTGGCACGGTGATTGATGATGCAATGCGCAGTATTGAGAAAGAAAACAAGCGTCTCAAAGATATTCTTCCTAAGAACTTCGCCCGTCCAGAGCTGGACAAGCGGCGTCTTGGTGAAGTGGTTGATCTCTTCACCAATATTCAGATGATCGAGCATGGAAACAGCAAGGACATTCTTGGTCGCACATACGAATATTGCCTCTCCAAGTTTGCCGAGCAAGAAGGCAAACTTGCCGGTGAGTTCTATACTCCCTCTTGCGTTGTGCGTACCCTTGTTGAAGTGTTGCAGCCGTTTAATGGGCGTGTTTATGACCCGTGCTGCGGCTCTGGCGGTATGTTTGTTCAGTCCGCAAAGTTCATCGAAAATCACGGCGGCAACATCAACAAGATTTCTGTTTTTGGTCAGGACTCTAACCCGACCACATGGAAGATGGCGCAGATGAATCTTGCCATTCGCGGTATTGAAGCCGACCTCGGCAAGTTTAATGCGGACACATTCTTTAACGATTGTCACCCGCAGCTCAAGGCAGACTTTATTATGGCGAATCCTCCCTTCAATCTTTCTGGCTGGGGTGCAGATAAACTCGTTGATGATGTCCGTTGGCAGTATGGTACGCCTCCTGCTGGAAATGCAAACTTCGCGTGGTTGCAGCACATGATCTGGCATCTCGCTCCGAATGGACGTATCGGTATGGTGCTTGCAAATGGTTCGCTTTCTTCGCAGTCCGGCGGTGAAGGTGAAATCCGCAAGAACATTATCAATGCTGACCTTGTGGACTGTATCGTTGCAATGCCGACGCAGCTATTCTACACGACGCAGATCCCGGTATCGCTCTGGTTCCTTGCAAAGAACAAGAAGCAAAAAGGCAAAACGCTGTTCATCGACGCACGGAAACTCGGCACTATGGTTACGCGGAAGCTGCGCGAACTGACGGATGAAGACATCAAGAAAATTGCCGACACTTATAATGCCTTCGTTGATGGAACACTCGAAGATGAAAAGGGCTTCTGTGCTGTTGTCACTACACAGGACATTGCAAAGCAGGATTACATTCTCACTCCGGGACGCTATGTTGGTATTGAGGAACAGGAAGATGACGGCGAGCCGTTTGAAGAGAAAATGGGGCGTTTGACTTCTGAACTTTCTGAGCTTTTCGCAAAGTCCCATGAACTTGAGACGCAGATCAAAGAACGACTGGGGGCGATTGGATATGGGCTATGAAACGTATCGTATTGCTGACCTAATTGATGAAATTGCGATGGGTCCATTCGGATCAAATATTAAAGTCTCGTGTTTTGTGGATAGTGGCGTACCTGTCCTAAATGGTAGTAATCTTGAGGGCTTTTCTCTATCCGAAAAGACATTCCGCTATGTCACAAGGAAAAAAGCTGACTCTCTTAACAAGGCAAATGCACATCGCGGGGATATTGTAATAACACACAGAGGAACGCTTGGGCAAATAGTGTTTATTCCTCAAGATTCAAAATATGACCGGTATGTGATTTCGCAATCTCAGTTTAGGGTGCGATGCAACGACAAGGTTTTGCCCGAATACCTTGTCTATTACTTCCACACTCCAATAGGACAGCATAAACTTCTAAGCAATGCCTCACAGGTTGGCGTCCCTGCATTGGCGAGACCATCTTCGACCTTTCAACAGATTGAGGTCGTATTGCCTGAATTAAGTATTCAGAAATGTGTTGTCGAGATTATTTCCACAATCCAAAAAAAGATTGTGAACAATCAAGAGCTAAACGATAATTTACAGCAGCAAGCAGCCGCATTGTTTTCAAGCCTCTATGATCGGTCAAACACCGAGGTTAGATTCACCGATTTGATACAGATACTCGGCGGTGGGACACCGAAAACAGGCGAAAACACTTATTGGAACGGTAATATTGCCTTCTTTACCCCAAAAGATGTTGGCATACCATACACCCTTATCACAGAAAAGACTATCTCAAAAGAAGGTCTTTCACATTGTAACAGCCGACTGTATCCTGTGAACACCGTTTTCGTCACTGCAAGAGGCACTGTTGGTAAAGTTGGTATGTCCGGAGTTCCGATGGCCATGAACCAATCCTGCTACGCGCTTGTCGGTAAAGAGACGCATCAACTTCTTGTATATTTCTACACACTCAAAGCTGTTGATAGGCTCAAGCACAAAGCAAGTGGAGCTGTATTTGATGCGATTACCACCAGAGATTTTGAATCAGAGCAAATCATGAAACTCTCTGATGATGATGCTACGGCGTTTCTCCGTGTTGCAGAACCCATGTTTCAGGAGGTACTTAACAACAACATCGAAAACTTGCGACTTTCAACACTACGGGATTCATTGCTACCTAAGCTCATGTCCGGCGAGATTGATGTCTCCGCCGTCCAACTCTAAGCCGCTAAATTATCGTTTACCGTCTGAATAACTCTCACCAGTGGCGAGAGTTTTACAAAAGGGACTGCCACTGAATGTCGTTCTCTTACCTCGAAAGGAGACACGACAATGACAGAACAACTCATCACGGAGATACAGCGAAAAATGCTGCCGTATCTTAACAACGAACAACTCATGCACCTTCGGGATGCAATGGCTGAGACATTGGAAGGGGCAACGATCACCTATGATAGTGGCTCAATTCCAGCAGACGAAGCAGATGCAGTCGAAGCATTTATCACGGCAAAGCGGATCGAAGGCTGTTCGGAGAAAACCCTGAGCTACTACCGGAAGACGATTGAGGCTCTAATTGCCGGAGTTGGAAAGGCTGTGCGACAGATCACCACAGATGATTTGCGCCGCTATCTGACAAACTATCAAGTTCAGCGCAGGTCGAGCAAAGTGACCATAGACAACATCCGCCGGATACTGTCGAGCTTCTTCTCATGGCTTGAAGATGAGGATTTCATTGTGAAAAGCCCGGTACGCCGTATTCACAAAGTTAAGACTGCAAAGGTGGTCAAGGACACCTACACCGATGAAGTGTTAGAGCTGATGCGTGACAACTGCACAACAGCACGAGACTTGGCGATGATTGATCTTCTGGCTTCCTCTGGAATGCGTGTTGGTGAGCTGGTCACACTAAACCGCGAAGACATCAACTTCAATGAGCGCGAATGCGTTGTTATCGGCAAGGGTAATAAAGAACGATTGGTCTATTTCGACGCAAGGACGAAAATCCACCTTCAAAACTACCTTGAGGGGCGAACGGATGAAAACCCAGCTTTGTTTGTTTCCCTGAAAGCTCCCTTTGACCGATTGATGATTGGCGGAGTGGAGACACGCCTTCGGGAGCTGGGAAAGCGTCTGAATATCCCGAAGGTTCACCCTCACAAGTTCAGGCGTACACTGGCTACAACTGCCATAGACAAAGGAATGCCCATAGAGCAAGTCCAGCAGCTCTTAGGGCATCAGAAAATCGACACCACCATGCACTATGCAATGGTGAAACAGCAGAATGTGAAGCTGGCACATAGAAAATACATCGGTTAGGATGGTGGGTAGTATGAATGGAACAATATATATGCCCGTTGGTGAAGTTTGTTCGTCTATTTCGGACACTTATCGCGAAAAAAAGAATATGGTGACGCTTATCAATACCTCGGACGTTTTAGAGGGTAGAGTTCTCAACCACGAACGAGTTCCAAACTCCAATTTGAAAGGGCAGTTCAAGAAGACTTTTCAGCGAGACGATATTTTATATAGCGAGATCCGTCCACAGAACAGGCGGTTTGCCTATGTGGATTTTTCGCCCATAGACTATATCGCTTCAACTAAACTGATGGTAATTCGTGCAAAAAAGGATGTGGTATCTCCTAAGTACCTATACTATTTCTTGAAGAATAGTTCCACAGTTGCAGAACTTCAACTGTTAGCTGAAACGCGATCTGGCACATTCCCTCAGATTACATTTTCCGAAGTTGCCAATTTGACCATACCCGTTCCTTCGCTTGCTGTACAAGAAGTTATCGTACAAACGATGCAATGCCTCGAAGATAAGATCACCTGCAACGAGCAGATAAACGATAATTTAGCAGCTTAGAGCTGGACAGCAGACACATCGATCTCGCCAGACATCAGTTTGGGCAGCAAATTATCTCTCAATGTCGCAAGCGATTGATTCTGCTCTTCCAAAATACGTTGCTGTGCAAAGATAGGAGCGCAAAAGTCGCTGAATTTGGCAAGAGTTTCAGCGTCAGGAATAACCGCCGGGACATTTTTCATAGTGCTGCCAGATACTTCTTTGAATGTTGACCCGGATGCCATGCCTTCAATGACCGGGAGAGTGTTTTTCAAAAAGAAGTAAACAAATGGTGTTCCAATTTCCGGCTTAGGCACAACCGATTTGAAACCTTGATTTGTTGTTACTTCACCAGCGGCGATAGCAATATAACCTATTGGCGCACGAGATGAGAACAACACTGTTCCTTCTGGCATGATTGCTGCGCTGCTGTTCTTCAAACCAAGTTCAGTTATGTCATTCTCACCATGAGAAACGAACTTCGACTTGTTGATAGATAAATCTTTCGGGGTTATCCATGCTATACCGGACTCCGTGTAATACTCAGGTTTAGCTTTTGAAGGTGTACTGCCTCCAACAACAGTACCAAGATCGCTAATTGTTCCGATAGCCCATTCTGGATCAGCATTATCAACAAATAATTCTTGAAAATAGGATTGAGCTTGCTGCTCTAAATTATCGTTTACCTGATTTGGAGGTTGTACCATGTTTGATAAAGTTCAGGAGAGCTTGAAAAAAAGCAAAGACGAGCGCCAGAAAAAGCGTCTTGAAAAGGAACGGGTTCGTCTTGAGAAAGCCGCAGCAGAAGCAGTTCGTGAGAAAGAGCGGCTTCAACAGGAGGCGGAAAAGATACAGGCTGAAAAAGACCGTCTTCTCTCCCTCGATGATAAGGGGCTGATGGTAGAATTGATTCTGGCAGTGCGAGGTCTATACTCACAAATGGAGTACATTCAAAGTCAGCAGGCTTCTTTATCCGAGCGGGTTGACGATATTGAGTCGGACATCTCTTCCATCCGCAGCGATATTTCAGATTTGGAAAGCAGACTGGGCTCGTCCGATCAGTAAAACTCAATGAAGGAGGCGCAGACGTGATTATTTCACCACAATCTCTTGATACAAACCTAAGTCAGCTTTTAGCGGAGGTTAAGTCCGGCTCAATGCAGTTGCCGGAGTTTCAGCGCGACTGGACTTGGGATGATAACCGAATTAGAGGAATTATCGCCAGTTTGTCGCAAGGCTACCCTATGGGTGCCATTATGCGGCTACAATACGGTAATCCGGACATTCAATTCAAATACCGCACAATTACGGGCGTAAAAGGCGTCTCAGTAAAGCCGGAGCATTTGATTCTTGATGGACAGCAGCGACTTACTTCCATCTATCAGGCAACATCCTCTAAAGAGCCGGTCTCGACCAAAACAGAAAAAGGCAAGGCTATTAAGCGTTATTACTATCTCTCAATGGAGAAGTGCCTTGACGATGATGAGGATCGTTTTGATGCAGTCTTGTCTATTCCGGAAGACCGCAAGATCAAAGAAAACTTTGACCGTGATGTGAAGCTCGACCTCTCAACCAGAGAATATGAATACGAGAATAAGCTGTTCCCGGTCAATATTGTGTTCGATAGCAACGCCGTTATGGACTGGTTCATGGGCTACATGACGCACTATGGAATGAAGCCGGAGGCAATGGACGAGTTCAAGCGTTTTCAGGCGGATGTGCTGAATACAATTTCCGGGTATAAGCTGCCTGTGATTACGCTGGACAAGTCCACGCCGCGAGAGGCAGTGTGCAAGGTGTTTGAGAACGTCAATACCGGTGGTGTTCCTCTCACGGTGTTTGAGCTTGTTACCGCAACTTATGCCACAAGAGACTTTGACCTGAGAAAAGACTGGGTGCAGTGTCGAAATACAATTTGCGGTTTCGGTGACACGCTGAGAACAGACCTGTTCGATGGGATTGATGAGACTACCTTCCTGACAACGGTTTGTCTCTTTACAAGCTATTTGAACAAGCAGTCTGGAAAGACAAACACAATCTCCTGCAAAAAGAAAGATGTTCTGGGACTTCCTTATGAATCGTACATAGCGAACCGGGATGCAGTGCTGTCTGGGTTCAAAATCGCAAAGGAGTTTCTTCTTCGGGATCAGTGCGTTTTCCGTCAAAGAGATTTGCCCTATACAACGCAGTTGATTCCACTTGCGGCAATCTGCGCTGTTCTCGGAAAATCCAAATGCAATGAGCCAAACACAATCAAAACTCTTTCTCGGTGGTATTGGTGCGGGATTTTGGGTGAGATGTATGGCGGTGCGAACGAAACCCGCTATGCCTATGACATTGAGGACATGGTTGAAGAGGTCAATGGACGTCCGAATGCAATGCACACGATTAACAGCGCAGTCTTTTCTTCTACGCGGCTGCTAACCCTTCAAACTCGCTTGAGCGCGGCATATAAAGGTATAATGGCTCTTCTTTACAAGGAGAAGTGTCGTGACTTTATGAACAACACGACGATTGACATTGTAAACAGTATGCTTGAGTCTCCGGATATTCACCATATATTCCCCGAAGCATATTGCGAGAAAATGGGCATCAAGCGCGAACGGTATAATTCCATCATTAACAAGACCCCGATTCTTCCAGCCACCAACCGCTCGATTGGCGGAAATGCGCCGAGTGAGTATCTGGGGGCAATTCTAAAGAAGGTTGATGGACTGACCGAGAATGAGTTGCAAGCACGGGTGGAATCGCACTTTATCAACTATGCAGAATTGAAGGCAGATGACTTCAATGGCTATTTCATCGACAGAGCAAAAAGCCTTCTAAACCTAATTGAAAAAGCGATGAATAAGCCCGTCACTGACAGAGATGCAGAAAACACGCTGGATCAGTTCGGGGCGAGTCTGGCGTAAAAGGGAGTGACAAACTATGGCAGGATATTTTACAGAATCAAATTACGAGAACGCTGTCTTGCAGCTTCTCAATGAAGAACTGGGCTATAACTATATCTATGGACCGGACGTGGAGCGCGATTATCACTCGCCGCTTTATGAGGATGTTCTGCTGCCTTCCTTGCAGCGGATCAACAAGAGCCTGCCTATGGACGCTCTGACGGAGGCAATCTATAAGCTCAAGAACTTTGAAACTGGAACGCTCTTGCAGAAGAACATGGTCTTTATGGACTACCTCCAAAACGGAGTCCCGGTAAAATACTATGACAAGGGTGAAGAACGCTCTACCCTTGTTTACCTTGTAGACTTCAAAAATCCTGCCAGTAACGAGTTCACAGTTGCGAATCAATGGACTTTCATTGAGAACTCCGAAAAAAGACCAGATGTGATTCTCTTTGTCAATGGTCTCCCGCTCGTCATTGTGGAGTTGAAGTCTCCGTCCCGCGAAGAAACCGACGCTTCCGCAGCATACCGCCAGCTCCGGAACTATATGTATGAGATCCCCTCTATGTTCATTTATAATGCGGTATGTGTCATGAGCGACTTGACCACTTCAAAGGCTGGTACAATCACGTCCGGCGAAGACCGCTTTATGGAGTGGAAAACAACAGACGGCAGCTATGAGAATACGCAACACGCATCATTTGACACATTCTTTGTAGGACTGTTTGAGAAGACCCGCTTCCTTGACATCGTGAAAAACTTCATCTGCTTTAATGTGGATGGACAGAATACATTCAAGATACTCGCTGGGTATCATCAGTATTTTGCAGTCAAAAAGGCGATTGAGTCTACGAAGCACGCGACTGTGACAGACGGCAAGGGCGGCGTCTTCTGGCATACACAGGGCAGCGGAAAATCGTTGTCTATGGTCTTCTATGCTCATTATCTGCAAGAAGCGTTAGAAAGCCCCACTATCGTTGTCATTACCGACCGTAACGATCTGGACGACCAGCTTTACGGACAATTCGCCCGCTGCAAGGACTTCCTCCGGCAAACGCCGCAGCACGCTGAGAGCCGCAAGAATCTGAAAGAACTGCTTGCAAACAGACAGGCAAACGGCATAATCTTCACGACCATGCAGAAGTTTGAAGAAAGCAACGAAGCTCTTTCGGAACGCCGGAACATTATCGTGATGGCTGATGAAGCGCATCGTGGGCAATATGGTCTCAATGAGAAGGTTGTGGTCAAGCAGAAGGACAACGGCGAAGTCGAGGCGAAAACCGTTATCGGCACTGCCCGCATTATAAGAGACACGCTTCCTAATGCGACCTACATTGGATTCACCGGAACACCGATCTCCACAAAAGATCGCAGCACACGAGAAGTCTTCGGTGATTACATCGACATCTATGATATGACACAGGCAGTTGAAGACGGAGCTACAAGACCCGTCTATTACGAGAGCCGTGTGATTCACCTGAAACTCGACGAGAACACCCTCCATCTGATCGATAATGAGTATGATATTATGGCTGACAACGCCGATCCGTATGTCATTGAAAAGAGCAAAAAGGAACTTGGTCAGATGGAAGCAATCCTCGGTGCCGACCAGACGATCAATTCCTTGGTAAATGACATTCTTGATCATTACGAGAATTACCGTGAGAATATCCTGACCGGCAAGGCGATGATCGTTGCTTATTCGCGTCCCATAGCAATGAAGATTTATAAGCGCATTCTTGAGCTACGCCCAGCGTGGACGGAAAAGATTGCAGTGGTCATGACGCAAGGCAATAACGATCCCGAAGAATGGCGTGAGATTATCGGCAACAAAGCTCATAAGGACGATATGGCGCGGAAATTCAAAGACAACAACTCTCCGCTGAAAATCGCCATCGTCGTGGATATGTGGCTGACCGGCTTTGATGTTCCCTCCCTTGCTACGATGTATGTCTATAAGCCGATGGCTGGACACAACCTGATGCAAGCTATCGCCCGCGTCAATCGTGTCTTCAAAGATAAAGAAGGCGGTTTGGTTGTCGATTACGTTGGTATTGCGGCTGCACTGAAACAGGCAATGAACGACTATACTGCCAGAGACAAGAAGAACTATGGTGATACAGATGTAAGCAAGGCTGCATATCCGAAGTTCCTTGAAAAGCTCTCTATTTGCAGAGATTTGTTCCACGGATTCAGTTATGAGAAATTCATGACCGGAAGCGACCTTGACAGGGCGAAGCTCATCAGCGGCGGAGTGAACTTCATACTCGGCAAGAGTGTTGCAGAGTACGAGCTTCCCGACCATGAGAAGACACAGAATGTGTTTATCAAAGAAGCCCTGCTTCTCAAGCAGGCACTTTCGCTGTGCAGCAGCTTGGTAGACGAGCAAACTCGCATGGAGGCAGCTTTCTTCGAGTCCGTAAGAACAATGACCGTGCGCTTGGTTTCAGGCGGTACCGGAAAGAAGTTTACGCTTCCGGAAGTAAATGAGCGCATTAACGAGCTTTTGAAGCACAGTATCAAAAGCGAAGGCGTTATCAACCTTTTCTCTGATGTCCAGACTGAGTTTTCGTTGTTCGATCCGAAGTTCCTTGAAGAAGTGGCAAACATGAAGGAGAAGAATCTTGCAGTCGAACTCCTGAAAAAACTGATTTCCGAACAGGTCTCTGTTTACCGCCGAACAAATATCGTCAAGTCTGAGAAGTTCTCCGAAATCATTCAGAGCGCAATGAACCGCTATTTGAACGGAATGCTGACCAACGAGGAAGTCATTCAAGAATTACTCAAGCTGGCGAAAGACATTGCCGCTGCTGCCGCCGAGGGTGAAAAACTCGGATTGACAGCGGACGAACTTGCTTTCTATGATGCTCTGACGAAGCCGCAAGCAATCAAGGACTTTTACGAGCATGATGAGCTTATTGCTATCACGAAAGAACTGACAGATTTGCTTCGCAAAAACCAGACAATAGACTGGCAAAAGAAAGAGAGCGCAAGAGCAGGAATGCGCCGTCTTGTCAAAAGACTGCTGAAAAAACACAAATATCCGCCTGAGGGTATGGATGATGCTGTCCAGACTGTCATGAGCCAGTGTGAGATGTGGACAGACAATGTAATGACCGCTTAACTCCCCTACGAGAAAGGAGTAGATTATGGGCAATTCAGTCATGTTGAATGGCGTCGAATATGCCGGAGAGCAGATTGCCTACAAAGACAGCACCTATGAGCTTGTGTCAAAGGTCGCCTACCTGATCGGCGTCCCGCTTCGTATTTTCCAAAATGAACACGAGCCGCCGAAGATAGAGATATACAACCGGCTTGAACAGGATAAAAATGCCCGCATCATTCGTAATCTATGTATCATCCGCACCGCCATTGAGCGCAATTACCGGAAAATAAATGACATCATGCGGATGGAATACCGTGGGCTTCTTTCGATGCCTGAGATTCTTCCAATGTCCAGTATGCAGCAGCTTTCAAATGACGGAATCAGCTTTATCAAAAAGTCGAGTACAAAGCTCTGCCACCACATTATCGAGATCAACCGGCTGATTACAGACCGCATTAACAACTGCAAAAGCCTCTTTCCAATCTGGATTAACTGGTCGTACATAAAAGAGCTGTTCATCATGCCAAACGGCTTGACAGAGGACGGAACGAAAGATGCTGCGGACATCTATTACGCAAGTCTCTCCTACTACCCCTATCAAATGTATATCAACTGGGTACCGATGGACGAGGGTAATGTCCTCTATAACGATAAGAAGTTTGCTACCCTGCTTTATCAATGGCATTGCGACGCCTTCACGGAATACAGTAAAGTCTCTGATGCAGGGGCTTTTGTAAAAAACAATATCTACGACTTCATAGATGATAGCGAGAAAACCGTATTAGTAGTGGACTGCGAAAACTCTGACCCGTACAAGCTGTGCGCCACGCTAAAAAATCTTGATTATGAGGTCATGCAGAAGATTACGGCGATCATTCTCTTTGATGACGTGCATACTGCTACGGCATGGCGGATTCTTGAAAACTACATCCGCATCCCCGTTGAACATATCATGATTGAGCGGATCAAGCAGAACAAATCACTGGTAGACATTAAGCTCACTGCAAGAGCCTGTCAGGAACACTACCAGAAGCAAGTGGATTCCTTCGTCATTGTCTCAAGCGATTCCGACTACTGGGGGCTTATCTCTTCCTTGCCGGACGCCAGATTCCTTGTCATGATTGAGCGGGAAAAATGCGGACCGGATATGAAGGCGGCACTCGCAGAATCCGGGATATTCTACTGCTATCTGGATGACTTCTACTCTGGCAACAGCGAGGACATCAAGAAAAACGCACTATTCAAGGAGATGTACCGCTGGATTGACAACTCCGTTCACCTGAACGTCAACGATATGTTTGACGCTGCTCTGCGAAACACGAGGATCGAAATGTCTCCCGCAGAGCGGCGGCAGTTCTATGAGAAGCACATCAGACACATGACGCTGACCATCGACGAGAACGGAAACGTCAGCATTGAACTGAAACGCGGATAGCCTTGGTTTCTATTCCGGGAGGAATGTGGATGGACAACAGATTCTATTTTGGATTCAATACATTGGAGGAACGGAAAAAGCGCAGAAAAGCAGAGCTGTACTCCATGAGTGAGCAAGTCAGCACCTTCTTTTGGGATGAAGCCCCGCAGCATGGTTTGGAAATGCGTGAGGGACAGCAGGATATGTCCTTTGAGATTGTGGACGCCCTCATAAACGATCAGCATTTTGCGATTGAAGCTGGCGTGGGCATTGGAAAGTCCTTTGGCTATCTTGTGCCGGTGCTGCTGTACAGCAAACGCATGAACAAGCCGGTTATCATCGCAACCTCGACCATTGCGCTTCAAGAACAGCTCTGGCGCGATGTCCACGCGGTAATGCCTCTTCTTGGGCTGAACAGAGATGTTATCCTCGCAAAAGGACAGACCCATTATCTCTGCAACAAACGCGCAGATGAGTATATGTGTGACCCGAAAGCAGACCCACCGGACGCGCTCAAAGAAGGAATCAAGCAAGGGTATGAGGAACGCAAGGATTTCCCGGAGGTTTTGCCGCAAGGCGTCTGGGACAAGGTAAATGTTCAGCGGTTCAGCATGAAGAATTGCGGCTCCTGTGAAAAGAAGTGCAAGTATTACAAAGTCCGCGCAGCATTAAAGCTTACGGATGGAGTGGTACTGTGCAATCAGGATTTTCTAACCCAGCATGTCATGAAACTCCGGCGCGGTCAGGACGGGCTGATTAACGCCGCCGCTGATCTGCTTGTCGTGGATGAAGCACACAACTTGGATGATAAGGTGCGGAGTGCCACAACGGAGCGTTTCGGGCAAGGTATGCTCTTTGGAATGATTAAGAGCGCATTCTATGAGCTGCGATCCTCCGATCAAAGCAGTGTGTCCAAAGAAAAGCGAGAGGCAGAAAGCGCAATCATCGCCTTCTATAACTGCCTGAAAGCACAAGTCCAAAAGCAGATCAACGATGCAGAGCAGGATATGCGCTATGCTGACCGCTTTTTCTTTGACCAAAACGGCAGCGCAGTTGAGCTGCTTACTGAAATGAACGCCGCCATACATAACCTTTCGTCCAGCATTCAGATTTATTCCAGCATGGATTTCAGAAACAACCGTTCCTTTGCTGCCTCTGATGATCTGGATGCCGTCAGCGAATCCCTTTCGGAGCTTCTTGACCGGATAGATGATATGTTGATCTGGATTGAGCAGCACGGCAGCAACACGGAACTTGTCTATTGCCCTAAAAACACAAGAGAAATTGTGAGCCGCCTATACTTCAATGGTGATGAAAGAACCATCTTGACCTCTGCCACGCTGACGAACGCCACGAGCGGGTCTCTGGAAGAACAGTATTCTTACTTTATCAGCAATACCGGCTTTCCCGCTGGTGACCGCGGCTGCTTATCCGAACCAAAGCCTTCCCCATATCCATACGATGAACACGCCATGATCTACTATTGCGACGATCTCCCGCACCCGACCAGAGAACATGAAGCCTTTATTGAAAAGGGTGTGGAGCGACTGCTTGAGATCCTGAGCATTTCCAATGGAAAGGCACTCGTGCTGTTTACGGCAAAGACCGACATGGAAGAGGTCTACTCCATTCTCAGCGAGAAAAATCTTCCGTACAAAATCCTGATGCAGCAGCCGGGATCGTCGCAGGACAAGGTGCTGAATGAGTTTAAGGAAGATACAAACTCCGTGCTTCTGGGGACGGGCGCATACTGGGAAGGTATCAGCATTGAAGGAAAAAGCCTTTCCAATGTGATCATTTTCCGGCTTCCGTTCCCTGTCCCCGATCCAATTATCGAGTATAAGTGTTCCGTCGCAAAGGATGCCCTGATGGATGTCCGCGTTCCCGAAATGATTATCAAGCTCAAGCAGGGCATCGGGCGATTGATCCGCAATTTCACAGACACCGGCATTGTCTGCATTATCGACCGAAGACTGCGGGATGAGCCGCCGGAACGCTATCATGACATTACATGGGACTCCCTGCCTATCAAAAATCGGACAAGCAGTTTGGACGAACTTAGGAAGTTTTACGAAGGTCTGCCCTCGCCAAGGAATGATGATACAAACGGCAGTCTCTTCGGAAACATAGAGCAGCCCCCCAAAAAACGACAATCAGAAAACGGAGGTGTATCATGTTGTACAATGAAAATCTGCACGAAGAAGAACAACATCTGATCCAGCAGATTGCCGAGCAAACAGAGAGAGGTAAAATCGGCTGGGAACTGACGGAGTATAATCCGCTGTCATTTCTGAATGAGGACAAGATAGACAAAAACCCAGCAGTAATCTGTCAGTCCTTCTCCTTTGAAGCGATCATCGGCGGCTCCCGTTTCGAGCTTGATGTCATGGAGAATATTGATGTGCCGTCCGGTATGGGAGACTACACCATAACCTTGACGCGGGATGAAACCGAAAATTATCTTAAAATTGAGGATGCACTTTCCTTTGACTGTGACCGCTATGAATGCACACCGGAGGAAGTGGCAGAGCGATTTGCGGACAGCCCCATTGTCCGCCTCTGCAACGCCATCATTCCCGCCACGCTTGGGCAGGAGGATTTAGAAGAGGTCTTCACATGGGCAAGGTTTTTCAACGAGACTGGCATTTCTTCAAAGCTGATGAATCATCCTCTGACCAAGCTCTGTGAAAAGCTGTTCGACGAACACCGTCTGATGGACTTCCATCGCTGCGTCTTGGATGTGGACTATCGAAAGCTGCTCCTAAATGAACTGGCTCATAACTAAGACACGGAAAAACGCCCCCGACACTGTGCCAGACGCACAGTGCCGGGGGCGTTCCCGTTTCCAGCGATTTATTTTTCCCTCGGCAATGGACTGTCCATAAGGTGACACTTTCCGTTTTGCGAAGCCGCGAAAATTCGATGTGTTCCGTGGAGATGTTCACTGGGCAGCATACGCCGTACACGTTTCCAATAATCACTGAGTAATGCAATGTGTATTCGCTATCGGGAAATACTTCACGGTTTTCACAACGCATGATTCAGGAGTGGGATTTTTGCCTTATTCCCGCGTGACATCAAGGGAAACCGGATTGATGACGATGATGGTCTTGCCCTTTTTGTGGGCATATCTCACGGTATTCCCGGTACCGCTGGGGCATCCATTCCATACTGCGAGAATATAATCGGCGTGATCGACCATGTACCGATTTCTCTTGTCCATGCAGTCCGGCGTGTACTCCCGTTGCAGCATGGTCTCCTTGTCACACTTTGCCGCGATATTATAATACCGTTCCCGTGAAGCCACAGACCATTTGATCGCTTGTGTCTCACAAGGGATTGCGCTTTCCAGAGTAATGTGAGGGTATTTTGATTTCAAATCGAGTACAATTTCCGCAGCATACATATCGACGCCAAGAGCCATGCCCGTAATAAAATGCGTGACACCCTCGTTCTCGATGAGTGCTACAATCTGATCCCGCATAACAGATTTCAAAGAAGTACAACGCTTATCGGATTCATCAAAGCCGAACGGAAGACTCTGCGGTCTATGACCGGTAAACGCACAAGTCTTGCCTTGAACGGATTGCTTTTCAGCTTTTTGAGCAGACTTTCTAAACTCAATAATGCGCGACATGACACCCCTTCTTTCACTCTTTTGGTAGGTAACTCCATTCTATCACCCTCATCACGGACAGTCAACGCATTGTCGTTAGTAAAATCAACGACGGCGTACCGTGGATAATGACACCGCCGTTAGGTACACTAAATGCAAAGGTGGTGAGGCTATGCGAGAGAAGAAGGACATCAATATTGAAATCGGCGGCAATATTCAAGTGGCAAGAGAACAGGCGGGCTATACGCAGGACACGCTCTCAGAAATGCTTGGCATGACGCCGAATCACCTGAGCGCTATTGAGCGTGGTGCTTCCGGTATTTCTCTTGAAGCCTTGCAGCGTCTTTGCCGTTTGCTGGGCGTCAGTGCGGACCGAATTATCTTTGGGACCGATGAGCCAGAAGCGGAAGCCCTTGCGCTTGCCAGACGTATTTCGGATATAAAGCCGGAATACCGGCAACAGGTTCAAGAGCTGCTGTCCGCTATTTTGAATATGTCATAAAAAAAGAGCCTCTGCCGACACCCAAAACGGGCATCGACAGAGGCTTTTGGTTCGTTTTCCGGGCATTCAAACAAGTGCCGAAATCGACACTTATTCTCGCTCTATTGCTGGAACTGTGCGGGGAATATAATCACACTGGGCGGTCATTCCTCGTCGCTCTGAGGCTTGCAATCACAGGCTATTTCGACCCCTAACTGTCTACACTGCGATGCCTTGCGGGAGAAGTGCGGACAGGCGATGAGATCCGCACGGAAGCTCTGCTTGCAGCTATGGACGCAGCGGACGCAGAAGCGGTTATACTTCCGGCGTCCGCTGTCCCCGATGAAGAACGACCACTCCTGCCGCCATTTCTGACTTCTGCTCACAACTCAATCTCTCCTTTGTGCTTTTTGGGAGGGCAGCATTCCTTCTGCTTTACACCCTTTGCAGCCTTGAGTCTGTCCATGATAGAGGACTTCTCGCGGGTTTCGGGGGCTTTGGCATCAAGGGTCTTGTCTTCCTTTGGACCGTTATTGATGATCCCATCAATCATGCCGTAGTCATCCTCCATCGACATCTCCGCTGCCTTGAGGTAGTTTTCCTTCTCAAGAGCTGCCATCCAGCTTTCCTTGCTGATACCGAGCATTCCGCCCTTTGCCGCATGATCGGCAATCTCCTTGGCATCCACGCACAAGCCCTCGGTGTTATCGGAATAAAGACGGTAAACCTCGCACCCCTTCTCCAAAGCCTTCTCAGCCGCCTCCTGACCGGCGGGAAGAACGCCAGCCCATGCGTAGCCGTAGTCCTTCATATCCTGAACGGAGAGCGCGGGATCGGGCATTTCCGGCACTTCCTTGACCTCAAGGTCAAGGAGGCGGAGCGTGTCATCGTCAAAGCCGTTGTAGACATCATCGAGGACGAGCTTGCCGCGTTCATCGACAATGATACAGGCAGCTTCATCGCCGTAGGTGTCATGCTCCATCAGGTAAAAGCTGTGACCGCCGACCTCGTGCTGGTCAATGGTGTGCCACGTCCCGATGTGACCGGCAACCGTCAGCCCGGAGGTATCGGCGTTCATCTCAAAGTCCTTCTGCTCAATGCTCTCCTGCTTCTGCTGCTCCTTCGAGATCATGGGGATCGCCACAATCTTATCGCCCAGCTTGACAAACTGCTCCGGCACTTTGAAGTGGTCAGAGAACTTCTGCATCTGCTCTACGGTCAGAGAACCGAAGCTGTCATCCGTCAAGCCGACCACCATGAATGTTCCGGCAACAACGTCGTAGATGTCACCGTCCTCATCACGCAGAGCGCGGTTCAGGGGCAGCCCTTCCAGCTTGCCTTCCTCATTACAGACTAAAGCAACAGGGTCTTCGTAGGGATAAATCGCCTCGATGCAGCCGCCGACCTCATGCTGCAAGGACTTGAGATCCGAGTCAATCTCCTTCACATAAGGCTCCTTTCCCGGCTCAACGACGAGAACGGCGATGGTGCTGTCACGCTCGGCGGCTTCCCCTGAGCCGGTAATCCGGTATTCATCGGGAATATCATCAAGCTCCCCGTTAAACTGCCTGTCCCAGCGTTCGCTTGCGACACGGACATAGCCCTCATCGGTGAAGCGTCCCTGCTCATCCATCGCAATGTCGCGCCCATAGCGTTCATAGTCGATGTAGTCTGCCAACGGTCCGAGATCCTTTTCGGAGTAAATACCAATTTCGTGAGCGTAGTAATAGCCAAGATCGGACTCGTCATTGATACCGGGCATGATGTCGTAGCAGTCCAGATTGAACGTCAGGTTGATGAGATCGTCGATGTCGCTGACCTCATCGCAGCCAGCCTCCATAATGGCAGCGAGCTTTTCCTGATCGCTCAGGGAAAGCTCGTCAATCAAAGCGGCAAGGTAGTTGAGCTTATCAAGGCTCTCGTACTCGCCAAGCATCTTCTGAACGCCATAGATCGGGCATTCGTAGTCGGTGATAAACCACTCTTCGTAGGGCTGACCGAAATCATCCTGCTTGCCGATCCCGATACGCTCAAAGACCTTCTGCATCTCTTCCTCGGTGGTGGGGAGCTTCACCCACTCACCGACCAGCATACCCTCGTTGTATTTGCCAAGGTTCGTGACGAAGGCTTCAAAATCACCGTCTAATACGGGCATAGACATCCTCCTTTCAGTCATCCACCATGCCGTCCGGCATGATATACAATTCCTCAAACTCCGCGTCGGTCATGACTTCGAGCTTCCGGACGGTCTTATACATCAGCTCTGCGATCTCACCGTCCATGTCGTTCAGGGTGACGCTCTTCATATCGTTAATCAGCCGCTTC